>NZ_MSDP01000092.1:0-386 GCF_001937155.1 Salinicola sp. MH3R3-1
AGAGCAGTTGGCTTTTAACCAATTGGTCGTAGGTTCGAATCCTACACGACCCACCACTTTCCGACGGGTCGATGCTTTTATGGCAAGCGCCATTGATCAGAAGCGCATGGGTCGTTAGCTCAGTTGGTAGAGCAGTTGGCTTTTAACCAATTGGTCGTAGGTTCGAATCCTACACGACCCACCATCTCGTTTTTTCCTGTCATTGCCGCCAAACCGATGCGCGTTTCCGTACGCCTGTGTTACTGATTGAGAATTCCCTCAGGAGACCTCTCATGGCGTCCCGTTCATTCCGGCCCGATTGTTCCAGTCCATCACGCCCATCTCGATCCGAACCGCCCCGGTCGGCCACTGATTACCGTCATGCCAACGAATCTGTCGGCAGCGTC
>NZ_MSDP01000093.1:0-207 GCF_001937155.1 Salinicola sp. MH3R3-1
CGGCTATTTAAGTCAGTGGTGAAAGACTCCGGCTCAACCGGAGCAGTGCCATTGATACTGGATAGCTTGAGTATTGGAGGGGTACATGGAATTGATGGTGTAGCGGTGAAATGCATAGATACCATAAGGAACACCGATAGCGAAGGCATTGTACTGGCCAATAACTGACGCTGATGCACGAAAGCATGGGTAGCGAACAGGATTAGA
>NZ_MSDP01000094.1:0-295 GCF_001937155.1 Salinicola sp. MH3R3-1
TCTGTGCCAGCAGCCGCGGTAATACGGAGGATCCAAGCGTTATCCGGAATCATTGGGTTTAAAGGGTCCGTAGGCGGGGTAATAAGTCAGTGGTGAAAGTCTGCAGCTCAACTGTAGAACTGCCATTGATACTGTTATCCTTGAGTAATTATGAAGTGGTTAGAATATGTAGTGTAGCGGTGAAATGCATAGATATTACATAGAATACCGATTGCGAAGGCAGATCACTAATAATTTACTGACGCTGAGGCACGAAAGCGTGGGGAGCGAACAGGATTAGAAACCCGTGTAGTCC
>NZ_MSDP01000095.1:0-569 GCF_001937155.1 Salinicola sp. MH3R3-1
TCAACGGCGTAACAGGTAGCGTGGGGCAGGCCATCACCGGCTCCAATGGCGGCACCTTCGCGCTGAACGCGGATGGCTCCTACAGCTTCAATCCGGGCACGGCGTTCGATCGCCTGGCCGCGGGTCAGACCGACAAGACGCAGATCAACTACACCGTCAGCGACGGCCAGGGCGGCACCGCCACCTCGACGCTGACCGTAACGGTGACCGGCACTAACGACGTTCCAGTGGCCGTCGCCGATACCCAGACCACCGGCGAGAACAGCGCTCTCAGCGGGCAGGTGCCCGCAGCGACCGATATCGATGGCACCATCGCCGGTTACGACCTGGCGACGGATGTCGGCACCGGCAACGGCAGCCTCAGCTTTAATAGCGACGGCAGCTACAACTTCACGCCGGGCACCGACTTCGACACTCTGGCCGCCGGCGAGAGCCGCGAAGTCATCTTCAGCTACACCGCCACCGATAACGACGGCGGCGTGAGCGAGCCGAAGACGGTGACGATTACCGTCACCGGCACCAACGATGCGCCGGTCGCTCAGGCCGCCACGGCCACGACAGAAGAGAAC
>NZ_MSDP01000096.1:0-285 GCF_001937155.1 Salinicola sp. MH3R3-1
CCAGCGCCTCGGGGCGGGAAAAAATACTTGCCTGCTCCGAGGGTTATGAGTAATATGTGCGCCCAGTCGGGAAGGGTCGTTAGCTCAGTTGGTAGAGCAGTTGGCTTTTAACCAATTGGTCGTAGGTTCGAATCCTACACGACCCACCATCTCGTTTTTTCCTGTCATTGCCGCCAAACCGATGCGCGTTTCCGTACGCCTGTGTTACTGATTGAGAATTCCCTCAGGAGACCTCTCATGGCGTCCCGTTCATTCCGGCCCGATTGTTCCAGTCCATCACGCCCA
>NZ_MSDP01000097.1:0-465 GCF_001937155.1 Salinicola sp. MH3R3-1
CGGTAGTCTGGGTATCGGCGACGGCCACCGCCGCGTCGTTGGTACCGGTCACCGTTACGGTCAGCGTCGAGGTGGCGGTGCCACCCTGGCCGTCGCTGACGGTGTAGCTGATCTGGGTCTTGTCGGTCTGACCCGCGGCCAGGCGATCGAACGCCGTGCCCGGATTGAAGCTGTAGGAGCCATCCGCGTTCAGCGTGAAGGTCCCGCCATTGGAGCCGGTGATGGCCTGCCCCACGCTGCCCGCCGCGCCGTTGACCGCGCTGACGCTCAGCGTGCCGCCATCGACATCGCTGTCGTTGGCCAGCACGCCCTGGGCCGCGGCGATATTGAGAGTGGCGTTCTCGCCGGTGCTGCCGGTATCGGCGACGGCGACCGGCGCATCGTTGGTACCGGTCACCGTTACGGTCAGCGTCGAGGTGGCGGTGCCGCCTTGGCCATCGCTGACGGTGTAGCTGACTTTAGTGT
>NZ_MSDP01000098.1:0-565 GCF_001937155.1 Salinicola sp. MH3R3-1
GCGTGACGTTGTAGCTGCCGTCGCTATTAAAGCTGAGGCTGCCGTTGCCGGTGCCGACATCCGTCGCCAGGTCGTAACCGGCGATGGTGCCATCGATATCGGTCGCTGCGGGCACCTGCCCGCTGAGAGCGCTGTTCTCGCCGGTGGTCTGGGTATCGGCGACGGCCACTGGAACGTCGTTAGTGCCGGTCACCGTTACGGTCAGCGTCGAGGTGGCGGTGCCGCCCTGGCCGTCGCTGACGGTGTAGTTGATCTGCGTCTTGTCGGTCTGACCCGCGGCCAGGCGATCGAACGCCGTGCCCGGATTGAAGCTGTAGGAGCCATCCGCGTTCAGCGCGAAGGTGCCGCCATTGGAGCCGGTGATGGCCTGCCCCACGCTACCTGTTACGCCGTTGACCGCACTGACGCTCAGCGTGCCGACATCGACATCGCTGTCGTTGGCCAACACGCCCTGGGCCGCGGCGATATTGAGAGTAGCGTTCTCGCCCGTGCTGCCGGTATCGGCGACGGCCACCGGCGCGTCGTTGGTGCCGGTCACGGTGATGGTGACGGTCTTGGGTTCGCT
>NZ_MSDP01000099.1:0-214 GCF_001937155.1 Salinicola sp. MH3R3-1
TAAGTTCGTCGGGAAATCTACTGGCTTAACCAGTAGGCGTCCGGCGAAAACTGCTCGGCTTGGGACCGGGAGACCAGAGGGGTACGTCCGGGGTAGGAGTGAAATCCTGTAATCCTGGACGGACCACCGGTGGCGAAAGCGCCTCTGGAGAACGGATCCGACGGTGAGGGACGAAAGCTAGGGTCTCGAACCGGATTAGAAACCCCAGTAGTCC
>NZ_MSDP01000100.1:0-1262 GCF_001937155.1 Salinicola sp. MH3R3-1
TATGGCTCCTACAGCTTCAATCCGGGCACGGCGTTCGATCGCCTGGCCGCGGGTCAGACCGATACCACTAAAGTCAGCTACACCGTCAGCGATGGCCAGGGTGGCACCGCCACCTCGACGCTGACCGTAACGGTGACCGGCACTAACGACGTTCCAGTGGCCGTCGCCGATACCCAGACCACCGGCGAGAACAGCGCTCTCAGCGGGCAGGTGCCAGCAGCGACCGATATCGATGGCACCATCGCCGGTTACGACCTGGCGACGGATGTCGGCACCGGCAACGGCAGCCTCAGCTTTAATAGCGACGGCAGCTACAACTTCACGCCGGGCACCGACTTCGACACTCTGGCCGCCGGCGAGAGCCGCGACGTCACCTTCAGCTATACCGCCACGGACAATGACGGTGGGGTCAGTGCACCCAAGACCGTCACTATCACCGTGACCGGCACCAACGACGTACCGGTGGCCGTCGCCGATACCCGGACCACCGGCGAGAACAGCGTTCTCAGCGGGCAAGTCCCGGCAGCGAGTGATGTTGATGGGACGGTCGCAGGTTACGACCTGGCGACGGACATCGGCACTGGCAACGGCAGCCTGACGTTCAACGCTGACGGCTCCTACACCTTCACCCCCGGCACTGACTTCGATGGCCTGGCCGCGGGCGAGAGCCGCGAGGTCACCTTCAGCTACACCGCTACCGATAACGATGGCGGCGTCAGCGAGCCCGTGACGGTGACGATCACCGTCACGGGCACCAACGATGAGCCGGTGGCCGTCGCTGATACCCAAACCACCGGTGAGAACACCGTCATCAGTGGTCAGGTCCCGGCAGCGAGTGACGTCGATGGCTCCATCGCCGGTTACGACCTAACGATGGATGTCGGCACCGGCAACGGTAGCCTGGCGTTCAACGCCGACGGCTCCTACAGCTTCACCCCCGGCACTGACTTCGATGGCCTGGCTACCGGCGAGAGCCGCGACATCACCTTCAGCTACACCGCCACCGATAACGATGGCGGCGTGAGTGAACCGAAGACGGTGACGATCACCGTGACCGGCACCAACGATGCGCCGGTCGCCGTCGCTGATACCCAAACCACCGGTGAGAACACCGCGCTGACTGGTCAGGTCCCGGCAGCGACCGATGTTGACGGTACGATAGCCAGCTACGCGCTAGACACTGGCGTGGGCCAAGGCAATGGCGCGTTGAGCTTCAGCGCCGACGGTAGCTACACCTTCATCCCCGGCACCGACTTCGAAGC
>NZ_MSDP01000012.1:0-48115 GCF_001937155.1 Salinicola sp. MH3R3-1
CTACGAGCTACGAGCTACGAGCTACGAGCTACGAGCTACGAGCTACGAGCTTCGAGCTTCGAACGAACAGCGCCAGCGACAATGTCGCTGGCGCTGTTCGTTTCACGGTGATGCTTTTTCGGCTCGCGGCTCGCGGCTCGCGGCTCGCGGCTCGCGGCTCGCGGCTCAGTGGCGGAAGTGACGCATCCCGGTAAAGACCATCGCAATGCCCGCCTCGTTGGCCGCGGCGATCACTTCCTCATCGCGCATCGAGCCGCCGGGCTGAATGACGGCGGTGATACCCGCCGCGGCGGCGTTGTCCAGGCCGTCGCGAAAGGGGAAGAAGGCGTCCGAGGCCATCACCGAGCCGATCACTTCCAGACCGGCCTGCTCGGCCTTGATCGCGGCGATACGCGCGGAATTGATTCGGCTCATCTGACCCGCGCCGACGCCGACTGTCTGACGATTCTTGGCATAGACAATGGCGTTGGACTTGACGAACTTGGCGACTTTCCAGGCGAAGACGAGATCGTGCAGCTCCTGCTCGCTCGGCGCGCGCTGGGTGACGACCTTGAGGTCCTCGGCGTCGATCATGCCGGTATCGCGGCTCTGTACCAGCAGGCCGCCGTTGACGCGCTTGTAGTCCCAGCCGTCCGCGGTCTTCACGGGTAATTCGCCGCACTCCAGCAGGCGTACGTTGGTCTTGCTGGCGACTGCTTCGCGTGCTTCGGCAGAGATGCGCGGGGCGATGATCACCTCGACGAACTGACGGGCGACGATCGCGCTGGCGGTTTCGCCATCCAGCTCGCGGTTGAAGGCGATGATACCGCCGAAGGCGGATTCGCTATCGGTCGCGAAGGCCAGGTCATAGGCTTGACGGATGCCGCCCTCGGCCTCCGGCACTACCGCGACGCCACACGGGTTGGCATGCTTGACGATGACGCACGCCGGCTTGGTGAAGGACTTGACGCACTCCAGCGCCGCATCGGTATCGGCCACGTTGTTGAACGACAATGCCTTGCCCTGCAACTGCTCGGCCGTCGCAATGCTCGCTTCCGGCTTGCCGGGTTCGGCCGTGCCTGATTCAACGTAGAACGCGGCTTTCTGGTGCGGGTTCTCGCCGTAGCGCATGCCCTGTTTCTTGGTGAACTGCAGCGACAGGGTACGGGGGAAGTGGGGTTCGCCGTTGCCGACACGCTGGCCGAAGTAGTTGGCGATGGCCGCGTCGTACGCGGCGGTATGTTCGAACGCCTTGATCGCCAGGTCGAAGCGGGTCTTGTGACTGACGCCCCCGTCGTGACTGTCCATATCCATCAGGATGCGCGAGTAGTCGTCGGCGCTGACCACGATCGTGGTGTGCTCATGATTCTTGGCGCACGAACGCACCATCGTCGGGCCGCCGATGTCGATGTTCTCGACTGCGTCCTCGAGGGTGCAGTCGGGCCTGGCCACCGTCTGTTCGAAGGGATAGAGATTGACCACCACCATGTCGATCGGGTCGATACCGTGCTCCGCCATGACCGCATCGTCCTGACCGCGACGCCCCAGGATGCCGCCATGAATCTTGGGATGCAGCGTCTTGACGCGCCCATCCATGATCTCCGGGAAACCGGTGTGAGCGGAAACTTCGGTCACGGCGATATCGTTTTCCTGGAGCAGACGATAGGTGCCACCGGTCGATAGCAGGTCGACGCCGCGCGATACCAGTTCGCGGGCGAAATCGACCACGCCGTTCTTGTCGGACACGCTGAGCAGGGCGCGGCGCACGGCCCGAGGGGCGCTAGAAGCAGGGTTTTGAGACATGCCAGTCCACTCTTTTTTACGGCGAGACAATTTACGTTCAGGCGGGCTTCGCCAACGCGAAGCCAAGGAGGTTTCAGGCCAGTTCGTATCGTTAGATCAGATCGTACTGTTTGAGCTTCTTGCGAAGCGTGCCGCGATTCAGTCCCAGCAGCTCGGCGGCGCGGGTCTGATTGCCGTCGACGTTGCGCATCACGACGTCGAGAAGCGGCGCTTCGACTTCCGCCAGCACCATGGTGTAGAGATTCGAGACCGACTCTCCCTCCAGATGGGAGAAGTAACGCTCCATGACCCGCTCGACGCACTCTCTGAGCGTGGTATGAGACAGCGCATCGGGCATTTGAAGTGGCTCGACCTCGGTGGGCGATTCTCCCTCGAGGGCTAAAGGCTGCCGGCTATTCATGCTGCGTGGATTCCGTTATCGATCGCGACGGCGTCACCGCGAAAGAGTTCATGGAGAAACTCGAACTGTTGACTGGCCTGCTCCAGGCGATTGAAGCGGGCCCGGCGTTCGCGACCGGGGTCGTGCGACGCCAGATACCAGCCGATATGCTTGCGTGCGACTCGAACACCCAGATACTCGCCGTAATGCTCGTGCAGAGCGCGCAGGTGCCAGCCCATGGTATCGACGAACTCTTCGGTCGTGGGCGGGGCATGCTCACGCCCGGTTGCGAGGTAGTGTTCGATCTCGCGGAACAGCCAGGGATTGCCCTGGGCGCCGCGTCCGATCATTACCGCATCGGCGCCCGTGTAGGCGAGAACGTCGGCGGCGCGCTGAGGCGTCGTGACATCGCCGTTGGCGAAGACCGGGATCGACACCTGCTGCTTGATCGCGGCGATGGTGTCGTACTCCGCCTCGCCGGTGTAGCGCTGCTCGCGGGTTCGGCCATGAACCGCCAACGCCGCGATCCCGGCGTTCTCGGCAAGCTTCGCTACCCGCTCGGCGTTGCGGCTGTCGGCGCACCAGCCGGTCCGAATCTTCAAGGTGACCGGGATCTCGACGGCCGCGACCACGGCCTCCAGAATGTCCGCCACCAGGCGCTCGTCCCGCAGCAGCGCCGATCCTGCCGCCTTGTTGCAGACCTTTTTGGCCGGGCAGCCCATGTTGATGTCGATGATCTCGGCGCCGGACTCGGCGTTGAGTCTCGCTGCCTCGGCGAGCATCTCTGGATCGCCGCCGGCGATCTGCACCGATCGTGGCCCCGGTTCGCCACGGTGGATCATGCGCTGACGAGACTTGCGGGTGTGCCACAGGCGACTGTCGGCGGTGACCATCTCCGAGACCACCAGACCTGCGCCCAGCTCGCGACACAGCTGGCGAAAGGGGCGGTCGGTCACCCCGGCCATGGGGGCCAGAATCACGCGATTGGGTAGCGTGTGCCGGCCGATGCGGGGTAACGGGCGATCGGTCTGCGATGACACGGAATCACGCATCGTTACAGGGCTCAGGCGAAACGGGGAAGCCATGATACCGATCACGCCGACTTTGTTGAAGCGCTGTTTGCCGACGCACGACCTAAGCCGTAGCGGAGCGATCCAGTGCATGAAACACGTTCAGGTGCAGGCCATATGTCATGAATGCCGGCACGAAACGGTGTCAGCGTGATCGGATCCAGGATCACGCCGATCCGCGGCTCCAAACGATTACCGTTGCTGGCCGGGCCGACGACCGGTCAGCAGCATCCAACCCTCTTTTTCCTTGGGTTCGTCCATGATCAGGCCCTGGGCCCGGTAAGCCTCCAGCACCGATTCGGTCTGGGCCTCGAGAATGCCGGAGAGTGCCAGCAACCCATCGGGGCGTACCCGCGCGGCGATCGTGGCGGCCATCTCGATCAGCGGCCCGGCGAGGATATTGGCGACGACCACTTCGAACTGGCCCTGGCCGATTCTCTCCGGATAATCGAGGACCAGGCTCGACTCGTCGATCTGATTGCGCTCGGCGTTGTCGCGGCTGGCCTGCAACGCCTGGGGGTCGATATCGACACCCACGGCGATCTCGGCGCCGAGCTTGAGCGCGGCGATGGCGAGGATGCCGGAGCCGCAGCCGTAATCCAGAATCTGGCGCTGGGCGAGATCCTGGGCGTCGAGCCAGCCCAGGCAGAGTGCGGTGGTGGGGTGGGTGCCGGTACCGAACGCCAGACCGGGGTCGAGCAGCAGATTGACGGCATCGGGATCGGGGGCTTCGTGCCAGCTGGGAACGATCCACAGCCGTTCGCCCATTCGCAGCGGTTCGAAACCATCCATCCACTCGCGCTCCCAGTCGCGATCGGCGAGCAGTTCGTACTCGATCTGCGGCGCCGGTTCGTCGGGAGACTGCTCGGCCCAGGCGCGCTGAACGCGCTCGATCATCGCCTCGACGCCGGCGAGGTCATCGTAGAGCCCGGTCAGCACGGTCTCGCGCCATAGCGGCGTGGTGCCGCGATCAGGCTCGAAGACCGGCTCGTCGTGGGCGTCCTGCAGAGTGATGGCGCTGGCGCCCTCGGCCAACAGCAGCTCTTCCAGCCATTCGGCCTGTTCGGGCGGGATGGATGCCTTGAGTTGTAGCCAGGCCATTGGGGCTCTCTCGTGTCAGTGGGTAAAAGGAATACAACGCGACGGGGCGGTCTATTACAGCACTGAATGCGCAGAATAGACCGCCCCGTCTCGACCGGCTCGATATCCGGGAATCAGCTCAAACCGAGCTTCTTCTCCAGGTAGTGGATATTGACGCCACCGCGCTGGAAGGCGCTGTCACGGACCAGATCCTTTTGCAGATCGATATTGGTCTTGATGCCTTCGACCAGCAGCTCGTCGAGCGCATTGCGCATCCGCACCAGGGCGATTTCGCGGTCCGCGCCCCAGGTGATCAGCTTGCCGATCAAGGAGTCGTAGTGCGGGGGAACGCTGTAACCGGTGTAGATGTGCGAGTCCATGCGCACGCCGAGCCCGCCCGGCGCATGATAGAGGTCGATCTTGCCGGGTGAGGGCATGAACGTGCGAGCGTCTTCGGCGTTGATACGGCACTCGAAGGCGTGGCCGCGGAGCACGACATCTTCCTGGCGAATCGACAGCGGCTGACCGCAGGCGATGCGCAGCTGCTCCTTGACGATGTCGACACCGGTGACCATTTCGGTCACGGGATGCTCGACCTGCACGCGCGTGTTCATCTCGATGAAGAAGAACTCGCCGTCCTCGTACAGGAACTCGAAGGTGCCGGCGCCACGATAGTTGATTTCGATGCAGGCGTCGGTGCAGGACTTGAGCACCTTGGCGCGCGCCTCGGGATCGATATGCGGTGCCGGCGCTTCCTCGAGCACCTTCTGATGGCGGCGCTGCAGCGAGCAGTCACGATCGTAGAGATGAATCGCGTTGCCCTGACCGTCGGCCAGCACCTGGATCTCCACATGGCGCGGGTTCTCGAGGAACTTCTCCATGTAGACGGTGCCGTCGCCGAAGGCCGCTGCGGCCTCGGAGCGCGTGATGCTGGCCGCCTTGGCGACTTCGTCATCATTGCGGACGACGCGCATCCCACGACCACCGCCGCCGGAGGCAGCCTTGATGATCACCGGGTAGCCGATACGCCCGGCGATACGCCGAATCTCGGCATCATCTTCCGGCAGCGGGCCATCGGAGCCGGGCACCGTGGGTACGCCGGCTGCCTTCATGGCGTTGATTGCACTGACCTTGTCGCCCATCAGGCGGATGGTTTCCGCTCGCGGCCCGACGAAGGTGAAGCCGGAACGTTCGACCTGCTCGGCGAAATTGGCGTTCTCGGAAAGAAAGCCGTAACCGGGATGAATGGCGCTGGAATCCGTCACTTCCGCCGCGCTGATCAGGGCGGGAATGTTCAGATAGGATTTGGCCGAAGCCGCAGGGCCGATACATACGGCCTCGTCGGCCAGGCGCACGTGCATCAGTTCCCGGTCGGCCTTGGAATGAACCGCCACGGTCTTGATCCCGAGCTCCTTGCAGGCGCGCAGAATGCGAAGTGCGATCTCGCCACGGTTGGCGATGAGTACCTTGTCCAACATGATGGTTTCGCTCGTGTGGTCTTAGTTGATGATGATCATCGGCTGGTCGAACTCGACCGGCTCGCCATCCTCGACCAGAATCGCTTCGATCACGCCATCCTTGTCGGCTTCGATCTGGTTCATCATCTTCATCGCTTCGACGATACACACGGTATCGCCTTTCTTGATGCTCTGACCGACCTCGACGAATGCCTTGGAACCCGGCGCCGGCGAACGATAGAAGGTGCCGACCATCGGCGAAGTCACCGCATGACCGGCAGGCTGCACGGGGCCCGGCTCGGCGGGATCGGGGGCTTGAGTCTGCTGCGGCGCGCCGTAGTTCGGGCCGGCCTGCGCCATGGATTGCGGCATCATCATCGGCTGCTGGGCGGCACCGAATCCAGCCGGGTGACGGCTGATGCGGACGGACTCTTCACCTTCCTGAATCTCGATCTCGCTGATGTTCGACTCTTCCAGCAGTTCGATGAGCTTCTTGACCTTGCGTATATCCATGGCGATGTCTCGGCTTGATTGAATGTGAATAAAGGCACCACTCTCGACATGCGAACTCTGAACGGGCCAGCGCAATGCGATGAGTATCAGTGCTGTAACTATCAGTGCTGTGACTATCAGTTCTGCGAGTGACAGGACCGGGTTGACAATGCTGCACGCCCGTCGGCGAAAGGACGTGGATCAGCGTGAATCCAACTGCTTGAACGCGGCATCCAGCGCCAGCACATAGCTGTCGGCGCCGAACCCCGCGATAACGCCACGGGCGACGTCGGTGAAATAAGAGTGCGCACGAAATGGCTCGCGAGCATGCACATTGGACAGGTGCAGTTCGATGAACGGGATATTGACCCCGGTCAGCGCATCGCGCAGCGCCACGCTGGTATGCGTGAAGGCGGCCGGGTTGAGCAGGATGAAATCGACGTTCTCCTGCCGTGCCCGATGCACGCGTTCGACCAGTTCGTGCTCCGCGTTGGACTGCAGCCATTCCAGCTGATGGCCGGCGTCGAGGGCGCGCTCGGTCAGCCGAATCCGGATGTCCTCGAGGGTGGTCGTGCCATACACCTCCGGCTCGCGGGTACCGAGCAGATTCAGGTTGGGACCGTTGAGAACCAGCAGTCTAGCCATGACCGTCCTTACGCTGTTAACCCGTTCTTGGAACGCCGAGATCGCGTCACTTTGCTGCAAGATAGCGTCTTCGGCCCACCGTTTTCATGATGTCGAAGTTTGCCGAAAAATATTGAGGGTGTCCACCCTGACTATCGAACGTTGTTCGTTAACGCGACCTGTAGATCGCCACCCTATGAATCGCGAGATGACCGACCCGGCGCTGACACAGTCGCTTTGGCTTCGCTTAGCTGCGCCACTGCGTCGAGATGCTGGATGAGTGCGCGGGCGTCCACTTCGCCTTGAACTCGGGCACGTGGCAACTCCTTTCCGTGAGCGAAAAACAGCAATCCCGGCGGGCCGAACAGGTCGTAATGCTCGAGCAGCCGGCGGCTGGCAGGTGCGTCCCGAGTCACGTCGGCTCGAATCAGCGTGAACCCTGCCAGACGCTGGGCGACGGCTGGCCGAGGAAAGACATCGCGTTCCATGACCTTGCACGAGATGCACCAGTCGGCGCTGACGTCGACCATGGTGGGGCGCCCGGCTCGGTCCGCCGCCGCCAGGGCGGCCTCGAGCTGGTCAAGGTTGCTGACGGTCTCGAAGCGCGGCGCCGCGTCCGGCGACGATGTGGATACGGCGGCCGGCAATGGCCTCAAGGGGTCGCTGCCGCCCTGAGCCGCGCCCCATACCATCGCCACGCCCCACACCAGCAGCACCCACCCCGCCGTCTGACGTATCAGCGACCCGCCGCGGAATCTGCCCGCGGGCGCGGCATCGGGCGCCGAAAAGGATCGTGGCGCGGCATCGGGCGCTGAACTGGACCCTAGCGCGGCATCGGGCGCCGAAAAGAATCGTGGCGCTGGGCGAGGTCGCAGCGGACCCAGCGCCAGCGCGCAGCCCAATGTCAGCATGCCCCACAGCAACAATGCGACCGGCCCCGGCACGATGCGTTCGACCAGCCAGATCGCCACGCCCAGCAGCATCACCCCGAACAGCGCCTTGACGCCAGTCATCCAGCCGCCGGCGCGCGGCAGCCACTGGGCGCCGAACGTACCCGCCGCGACCAGTGGCGCACCCATGCCCAGCCCGAGCGCAAGCAGCGCCATGGCGCCACCCAGGGCGTCTCCGGTCGTCGAGATGAAAACCAGTGCGCCGGCCAGCGGCGCTGATACGCAGGGCGAGACCACCAGCACCGACAGCGCTCCCGCCGAGGCCAAGCCCAGCGGGCCACTGCGCTGTAGTCGGGATTGCCAGGCATCGACGCGCTGGTTGAGGCCATTGGGCAGGCGTAGATCGAAAAGGCCGAACATGGCTGCGGCGAACAGCGCAAACAGCAGCGCGAGCGGGGCCAGTACCCAGGCCGACTGCAGTCGCGCCTGCAGGTTGAGCGAGGCGCCGAACAGACCCATCAGCGTTCCGAGGAGCATGAAGGTCACCGCCATGCCCGTGACGTAGCTCAGCGACAGCGTCAGTGCCCGTCGCCGCCGGGCATTCTGGCCGACGATGATCGAGGTCAGGATTGGCAGCATCGGCAGCACGCAGGGCGTGAACGTCAGCCCCAGGCCGGCGAGAAAGAAGAGCCCCAGCGTGCTCAGATCGATGCCGGCGCGAAGCAGTGACTGAAACTCCCCGTCGGCGCTGGCTGAAGAGAGCGGTTCGACGTCACCCGCCGATGTCATCGAGGGGCTTGTCTTCGAGGCGCTCGGCATCGTCTCGACCGCCTCGGCAGCCGGGTTGGAGAGCGCCTGACTCGTCTCCCGTGTCGAGAAGGGGTCGTTGGCCGCGTCTGCTTTCGACGTGCCGATCGGCGACGCCATGGCTTCACTGCTGGCATCACGATAGGCGGCGGGCGCAGGCCCCGGTCTGGCGGTCAGCCTCCAGTGCTCCGGCGGATAGCACAGACCCGCGTCGGCACAGCCCTGGAAGGATAGCGTGATCGAAATCGGCTGGTTCGGATTCCGCTGTTCCTGCCCGGTCAGCGGCGCGCTGATCTCGACCTGATCGTAGAAGACATGAACATCGCCCAGATATTGATCGTGTTTGAACTGACCGGAGGGGACTTCGAGGGGGCCGAGCGTGATCTCCGACTGATCACTCTCGAGCGCCAGGCGCTGACGGTAGAGGTAGTAGCCGGGTTGGTTGCGGATGCCGATGTAAACGCGCTTGGAATCATGCCAGGCGTAGGCGTGAAAGACCTCGTCGACCGGCAGGAATTCGGCGGCGTTTTCGCTCCGAAACGGAGAGTCGCCAGCGGCGGCAAACACGTCCTCGGCTCGGGCAGGGCCGAGCGCTGCCATCAGGCAGCAACCAAGCGTCAGAATCAACGAGTATAAACGCGACTTCAAAACAGAGATTTCCCGGCGACGATGAAAATACGGATCTGCGGTTGACTGACATTCGCTCTCATGACGACGACCTTGATGCCGCCGCCGTGGCAACGGCCCACTGCTATGAACCTGGAGCCGGGAAAAAGTGCCATGGACGATTCCGTTAGCCCCCTGCAGGGCTACGGCATGCGACGTCACGGCTCGCCACATTGGAGCGGACGGCGAAACGGTGAAAGGCCGAGCTGCAAAAGCCGGCGCTGTGAAGCTCGTCGCTGCGAAACACCGGGCGGCTAAATAAAGCCTTGCAGCGAGAGAGGGTACAGCGAAAGGCGGACTGCGTGTGGCGGCGAGCATGATAGGATAGGCTCATCGTTTTCCCAACTTTGCTTCCTTCGACTCAGGTTCTCTTGACGGGTTACCCACGTCGGCATTCGCAACCTCAGCAATGACAAGGATCGTCCATGGCTCTGTTTCGCAAGAAGGCGCCGCTATCGCGCACCGAGGTCCTCGAAACCCCCCAGTACGGCTGGATCTGGAAGCCACTGGTGGCGCTGGTCGTCATCTATTTGCTGGCCTGTATCGTGCTGGGCATCTGGTGGAGCTGGACGCCGTCGCCGACCGACCCTAAACAGGCGGTCGAGCAGCAGCGGGGTTTCCCGCAGAGCGTGGATACTCGCGGTGGCGATGAGCCGCAGTCGCCGGCGCCCGGCGAAACGCTGCTGGCCAGCAATATCGCGATCATCGATACGCTGCTCGACAAATCGGGCGGATATCTACGTAACGATGTCATGCCGCCTGGGCTGTGGCTCGACAACATGCCCAATTGGGAAAAGGGCGTGACCCAGCAGGTCCGTGATGCGGTAGCGTCACTGGGTTCGGCGCTGGATGTCGGCAGTGCTCCGCTGGGAGAGGCCAACGACGAGCTTTCCGGCGATCTCGACAGTTGGCGCTGGCCGGCTTCAGAAAATGTGCTGCGGTCCGCCCGCAACAATCTCGGCGAGGCCTTCACGGCGCTGGAAAACGCCTCCGGACAGCACGGGGCGAATCAGGGCGCATCGAATCAGGCAACGTCAGGTCAGGGGTCGTCGGATCAGGGCGCATCGGATCAGGGTACGTCGGATCAGGGCGCATCGGATCAGGGTACGTCGGATCAGCGCGCGTCGGATCAGGGTACGTCGGATCAGCGCGCGTCGGGTCAGGATTCGTCGGATCAGGGGGGATCAGGTCAGGATTCATCGGGTCAGGGGGCCGTTGCCGATACGGCATCACCGGACGCGCCCGATGCCTCCGCCCTGCGCGAGTGGCTGGCGCAGGTGGAGAAGCGTCTGCAGACGCAGACCCAACAGCTTGCCGCCAATGTCGGTCAGTCGCCCAGCGGCGATCAGCAGAACGACAGCACGCCCTGGCTGCGGATCGACGACGTGTTCTTCGAAGCGAGAGGGACGACGTGGGCGCTGGCCCAGCTGATGCGGGCGGCCAGGGTCGACTACGCCGATGCGATCGAGGACAGCGGTGCCGGCGGTGATTTCGACCAGTTGATCGCGGAGCTGGAAAGCTCGCAGGGGCGGGTCTGGAGTCCGGTGATTCTGAACGGGTCGGGCTTCGGGCTGTTCGCCAACCACTCATTGATGATGGCGAACTATACGGTGCGGGCATCGCAGCTCGTCGAGAAGATTCGCAACCAGCTCTGATCGTTCCGCGGGCGTCAGACTCCAACTCGGACGACGTCACAACGCCAAACGCCGCCCCGGCTTGTCACCGGGGCGGCGTTTTTACGTGATGCAGCGAGTGATGCTCTACGCTTCGGCGTCATCGTTCTCGTAAGCGGCAACGGCTTTCTCGATCGCCCGACGGGCTGCCTCGGCGCCATCCCACGAGTCGATCTTGACCCATTTGCCTTTCTCGAGATCCTTGTAGTTCTCGAAGAAATGGGCGATCTGCTGACGCAGCAGTTCGGGCAGATCGGTGACCTCGTGCACGTCGTCGTAGAGTGCGGACAGTTTTTCATGGGGAACGCAGACCAGCTTGGCATCTTCGCCCGCTTCGTCCGACATGTTGAGCACGCCGACTGGCCGCGCACGAATCACGCAACCCGGCTGCACCGGGTAGGGAGTCACGACCAGCGCATCCAGCGGATCGCCGTCGTCGGCCAGCGTATTCGGAATGAAACCGTAGTTGGCCGGGTAGAACATCGGCGTGGCCATGAAGCGGTCGACCACCAGCGCGTCCATCTCCTTGTCGATCTCATACTTGATTGGCGCGTGGTTGGCGGGGATTTCGATCGCCACGTACACGTCGTTGGGGAGATCCTTCCCGGCGGGAATCTTGTCGAAACTCATTGTTGAGTCCTTGCGGTTTGCAGGTTGAACGCCAGCGGGCGAAAATCCGGAGAATTATACGAACAGGCTAGTCCGATTACCAATCCGGACGCCGGCCCGATTCCCCGACGACGCCTCGGCATCGACGCCGTCGGGGCTGTGTCCGAGATTGCCTGATGACTCGCCGTTCGTCGATCCATGGGGAGAAAGTCCTTGTCGAAAAGCTCGCTGTCATTGACCTATGGTCAAGCCTTCGTCGCGCCGGATCTACACCGTCATCGCAGTTCGATGTCGGTGCAGATTCCCCAGGGCGAGCAACTGATCTCCAAGGGGGGCTGCGCGCTGATCAGCGACTCCACCTGGCGCAATTCGATCGCCAAGCAGGCCGGCGATCTCAGCGTGCGGGGCTTTTTGGCCGACTACTACTCGACGCCCGACCACTGGGACGTCAAGACGTCGGCGACCCGCGTACTGCGGGCCCTGAACAGTTGGTGCCACAGCCAGAGCGGCTACATCGAAGGGGGCAGTTACATCTGTTCGCTGTCGGCGATGATCTTTCATCAGCACGACGCGCATCTCTTCCATATGGGCGATACCCTGGTCTACCGCATCCGGGGCGCGGAGTTCGAGCAGCTGACGCGGGACCACGTTACCGATCTGGGCGGTTATCGCTACCCCTCGCGGGCGCTGGGAATGGATGGGCACGTCGATATCGACTACTCCAGCTTCGCGCTCAAGCAGGGCGACCTGTTCCTGTTCATGACCCAGGCCGTTCGTGGCACGCTGGTGCCGTCCGAGTACGTGCAGCTGATTCGTGCCGATGTCAGCGATCTCGACGCCGCCTGCGAACGGCTGGCGGAGGCGGCCAATCAACGCGCCATCGAGCGGGGCTACAACGCCAACCAGTTCTGCTTCCAGCTGGTGCGGGTAGACCGCCTCTCAGAAGACGAGACCGACGAGCAGCCCCGCGTCTTCCATCACCTGCCGGTGCCGCCGGAACTCGCCAAGGGCGAGCGCTTCGATGGTCTGGAGGTCGTGAACATATTGTCGCGCACCGCCAAGGCGCGGCTCTATCACGTGCGCGATATTCGCAGCGGTCGCGACATGGTGATGAAGGCGCCGAGCCCGGAACTGTCGACGCGCAACGTCTATCTCGAGCATTTCAGTCTGCAGCAGTGGGTGGTCGAGCGTGTCAACTCGCCGTTCGTGGTCAAGGTGATGGAGCCGGCGCGGACACGCCGTTATCTCTACTACCTGATGAGCTACGTCGATGGCGAGACGTTGACCGAGTGGCTCGGGAAACATCCGCAAGCGAGCCTGGAACAGCGCCTCGAGATCGCGCGTCAGCTGGTCAAGGCGGTACAGGCGCTGCACCGTCACGATGTGCTGCATCAGCATATCCATCCCGACAATATCCTGATCGACCGGCATGGCAGTCTGCTGCTGACGAATTTCGGTGCCTGTCACAAGCGTGAGGGCGACGGTCAGGGCGAAGCCCGCGAGCTGGCGCGGCAGATCGGGCTGACCGAACACAGCGCACCGGAGTATGCGCTGGATACCGAAGTCGGCCGCCGCAGCGATCAGTACTCGTTGGCCTCGACGATCTACTGGATGCTTACCGGTCATCTGCCTTATACCCTGCTGCCGAACCACCTGCGCAGCCATACCGACCTGGAGCAGATGACCTATCGCCGTGCGCAACTCAGCAACTCGGCGATCAGCAGCGATCTCGACGATGCTTTCAGACGCTCGCTCGATCCTCTACGGGCGCTGCGATTTCGGCGTATCTCCGAGTTTGCCTATCATCTGCGTCCGGCGCCCAAGCACGAGGACGAGAGCCCCCGCCCCCCATGGCGAGAGCCGGCTAGCGTGTGGCAGGCGATCGCCACCGTGCTGCTTTTCCTGCTGATTCTGTCGTGGTGGCTGAAGTAGCGCTTCGGCAGCCGGGGATCCCGAAACGAGGAGGGCTGACATGGGTAGGGCGAGTCAGTGAGCACAAATGAAGAGGGCGCCGTAATGGCGCCCTCGAGGGTTATATCCAAGGTTACAGCCAGGGTTACAACCAAGGTTACAACTAGAGTGCAGGGCGATCCTCGTTCTGCGACTACATGCCCAGCCAGTTCGGCAGGCCGAGCGAGATGAAGGGCACGTAGGTCACCAGCAGCAGGAAACTGAGCAGCAGGAACAGCCAGGGCGTTGCCGCACGGATCGTACGCGTCAGCGGCATGCCAGTCACCGCGGAAGCCACGAACAGGTTGAGTCCCACCGGCGGTGTCACCAGGCCGATCTCCATGTTGACCACCATGATGATGCCGAAGTGAATTGGATCGATCCCGAGCTGTGAAGCTACCGGAAACAGGATCGGCGCCAGAATCAGGATGATCGCCGAAGGCTCCATGAACGATCCCGCCACCAGCAGCACGATATTCACCACCAGCAGGAAAGTGATCGGCGAGAAACCCTGCTCGACGACCCACGCCGTGATCGTCTGCGGAATCTGCTCCGTGGTCAGCACGTGGGCGAACAGCATCGCGTTGGCGATGATGAACATCAGCACCACCGACAGCTTGGCCGCATCGAGCAGTACGCCAGGGCACTGCTTGATGGTGATGTCCCGATAGACGAACAGCGCCACGAAGCCGGCGTAAACCGCTGCCACGGCGGCGGCTTCGGTGGGCGTGAAGAAGCCGCCGTAGATGCCGCCCAGCACGATCACGATGGTCAGAAGCCCCCAGATCGCCTTGCGGGCCGTGGCCAGGAACTCACCGACCGAGGGGCGTGGCAGGGCGGGCATCTTCTTGACCCGGGCGATGATGTAGATCGCCACCATCAGGATCAGGCCCAGCAGCAGCCCGGGCACAATACCCGCGACGAAGATCTTGCCGACCGAGCTTTCGGTCACCGTGGCGTAGACCACCATCACGATCGACGGCGGAATCAGGATGCCCAGCGTGCCGGCGTTACAGACGATGCCGGTGGCGAAATCCTTGGTGTAGCCGGATCGCGCCATCCCGGCAATGACGACAGAGCCCACGGCGGCGACCGTCGCCGGAGATGAACCCGAGAGCGCCGCGAACAGCACGCAGGAGAGTACCGAGGCGATCGCCAGACCACCGCGGATATGGCCGACGCAGGCGTTGGCGAAATTGATCAGCCGTCTCGCCACGCCACCGCTGGTCATGAAGGCCCCGGCGAGGATGAAGAACGGGATCGCCAGCAGCGTGTAGTGCTCGGAGGTCTCGAACAGCTTGATCGCCAGCGAGCTCAATGAATCCTGGCTGAACAGCAGAATCGTCAACGAACTGGCGATGCCCAGCGAGAACGCGATCGGCACGTTAAGGAAGAGCAGGCCGAAAAGCACCACGAACAGAAAGGCGATGGTCATGTCGGCTTCTCCTCGTTACCGGCTTCATCCTGAAGCTTCAACGCATCGGTGGATTCATTGCTGAGTTCCATGGTGATCTGCTGACCGCGCAGCATTCGCACCAGGACTTCGATCAGGCGTATCAGCACCAGGGTGAATCCGATCGGCACGATGATCGTGATGTGCCACTGCAGGACGCCGTAACTGTCGAGGTCCTCGGCACCGATACCGGCGCGCATGAGCGCCTGCACCCAGGTGTAGCTGGAGATGGCAAACAGGGCCGTGTAAGCGATACAGATCAGGCACGTCAGAATGCCGACGCCGCGTCGTGCGCGTTCCGGCAGCAGTCTGACGATCAGGTCGACCCCGATATTGGCGCCGATCCGCACGATATAGGCCATGCCCAGGAAGATCAGCCAGGCGAAGCACGCCTTGGTCAAGGCGATGCTCCAGGTCATTTCCTGAGCGAGATCGATGATGAAATCACCGATCGCGAAGAGCGGCGTTTCCGCGAACGGGAACCAGTCCGCCGCATCGTAGAAAACGGTATAGAGGTTGTTGACCATCACGTAGCTGAAGGTCACCAGGGTCATGAGGGCGAGGAGGAAGGCCACCAGGCCCTCCTCCAGATGCGCCCAGGCACGCAGGAAACGTGTCATGGTCGGCTCGGTTACTGAGTGGTTTCGGACTGGCTGGTGTCGGACTCGTTGGCGCTTTCGGCAGCCTTGATCAGGTCTTCGCCGATGTCACCCTGGAACTTCTTCCATACCGGGCGAACCGCTTCGCGCCAGTCTTCACGCTGCTCGGGCGTCAGCTGAATGATCTCGCTGGTGCCGGCATCGATGATCGACTGCTTGGCTTGCTGGTTGAGGTCGTAGGCCTGCTTGTTCACCTTCTGGGTGACGTCGGCGAGAATATCTTCCAGCTGGCTGCGAATATCATCCGGCAGGCCGTTCCAGAACTCGGCGTTGGTGATCACCATATAGTCGATGATGCCGTGGTTGGACTCGGTGATGTACGGCTGCACCTCGTGCATCTTCTGGCTGTAGATGTTCGACCAGGTATTTTCCTGACCGTTGACCACGCCGGTCTGCAACGCCTGATAGACCTCGCCGAAACTCATCTTGCGGGGAACGGCGCGCAGCTCCTTGAACTGTTCGTCGAGTACGTCGGATGCCTGCACGCGGAACTTGAGGCCGCGAGCATCCTTGGGCTCACGCAGCGGCTTGTTGGCAGAGAGCTGCTTCATGCCATTGTGCCAGTAGGCCAGGCCCTGGATGTTGCGATCCTGCATCGAGTCGAGCAGGCCCTGCCCGTCGTCGGAGTGCTGGAAACGGTCGACGGCGTTGATGTCGTCGAACAAAAACGGCAGGTCATAGAGCTGAAGGCTGGGGCTGTACTGCTCGAACTTGGCAAGCGAAGGCGCCAGCATCTGCACGTCGCCCAGCAGCAGCGCTTCCATCTCCTTGCCATCGCCATAGAGCGAGGAATTGGGATAGACCTCCACCTTGACGCGATCGCCCAGCTTCTCTTTCACTTCCTCGGCGAACATTTTCGCGCCCTGGCCCTTGGGCGTGTTTTCGGCCACGACGTGGGAGAACTTGATGACGATGGGATCCTGCGCCTGAGCGCTAGCGACGCCACCCATCAGGATGGCAACCCCGATCGCGCCAACCACTGTTTTTGGATTGATGAGAGACATGGCATTTCACTCCTGGGTTTGTTCTGTCGTCTTGGCGTCTCTGGTGACGCCTTATGGGTAATGCCATGCGGAGTATGCGGAGAATTAGTGGAACTCGTATATTCAACCTTCGGTGGGACTCGAGAGATTGGAGACGGAAGGAGAAGGGTTATATTTTGGTTTAAAAAGTTTAAAAAGTCGGGTCAACGTTGTTCGATAATGTCGAAATAGACGATATTTCGAAATGATAAAAATCAATTAATTCAGTAGCTAAAGAGATTTATGCGGCGGTAATCGGGCGGTTTTGGCAGGGTTTTCGTCGACATAAATCCGATACCAATCGGCGGCAGCGAATCGAGACCTTTCTGCCAGGTTGCATCGACGAGAAGATGCAACGTGACAGAAGTTAACTTTCTTTCCTGGCGCCGACCAGGCGGTTTGGCTCTGTCGATCGGCGGCCGAAGTGGAACGGCCGGACCGGTGCGTCGATGGGAGTCTTCAATCCCGCTTGGCGCTGGCCATCAGCCGACGGGCCCGCGCCATGACCGGCGCGTCGATCATCTGGCCATCGACCTGGCCGGCGCCGGCGTCCTGCTCGGCCGCCTCGATCACCCGCGTCGCCCAGGCCACCTGATCGGCAGTCGGCAGAAAGGTCTGATTGACGACCGCCACCTGACGCGGATGGATGCAGAGCATGCCAGCGAAGCCCATCTCGACCGCACGCCTGGCGGCACGCTCGACCACGCCCATGTCGCGGAATTCGGGATGAACGGTGTCGATCGGGGGGGCAAGTCCGGCCAGACGCGACTGCAGAATGATCTGATAGCGCGCCTGATTCAGCATCCAGTCCCCGCCTTCGCTATTCGGCTCGATGCCCAGATCCAGTCCTAGATCCAGGGCGCCGAAGCTCAGTTGAATGACGCCTGGCGCCTGGGCTAGCTCGGGCAGCGCCTGCAATCCTCTGGCGCTTTCGATCAGCGGCATCAGCGCGACGCCGTCGGCGCCAGCCTCGGCCAGGGCGTCGACATTCTCTGCCTTTGGCACCACGAGGCCGGCGATACCTGCCTGATCCCGGCAAAGCGCCAGGTCCTCGGCAAAATCCTTGGTGTCGGCCGCGTTGATCCGTACCCAGACCGCGCCGTCCGGTGCGCCTTCGAGAAACGCGCTCAGCGCCCGACGTGCCTCGGGTTTGGCCTCCGGCGCCACCGCATCTTCCAGGTCGACGATCACGATGTCGGCCCCGCTGGCCAGCGCCTTGGGAATGCGCTCGGGGCGGTTGGCCGGTACGAACAGCGCGGAGCGGGGCGGCGTGGGGGAAATCATGGGCGCTTTCCTTGCTTGATCGAAGGGGGTGAAGTGGGAATCGAGTCAACGGACACGGTCAAATCGTACCGGCCTGGCGCAGCGTATTCACGTCTTCCTCGGCATAGCCCAGCTGCTTCAGAATGGCATCGCTATGTTCGCCGAGGGCGGGCACGGCATCCATGCGCGGCTCGTACGCCATGTTGCGTCCGGGCGGCAGCGCGGCCGGCACCATTCCGCCGGGCGTTATGACGTCGCGCCAGCGGTCTCGGGCCGCCAACTGCGGGTGGTTCCACACGCCGGCCATGTCGTTGACGTGCGCGTTGGCGATCTGGGCGTTTTCCAGTCGCGCTATCACCTGCTCCGCGGTGAGTTCGGCGAAGACGTCTTCGATCAACGCGCGGAGATCGCCTCGATTTTCGGAGCGCTTGAAGTTGGCATCGAAGCGTTCATCCGTAGCCAGTGCCGGCTGCTCCATGACCTTCTCACAGAACAGCTGCCACTCGCGCTCGTTCTGCAGGCCGAGCATGACCGTACCGCCGCCCCCTGTGGGGAAGGGGCCGTAGGGATAGATCGTGGAGTGGGACGCGCCGGCGCGAGGCGGCGGCGTCGCGCCTTCGAAGGCGTAATACATCGGATAGCCCATCCACTCGACCAGACTCTCCAGCATCGAGACGTCGATATGCGAGCCTTCGCCGGTCCGCCCGCGCAGCAGCAAAGCCGACAGAATATTGCTGTAGGCGTACATCCCGGCGGCGATATCGGCGACCGAGCAGCCCGCCTTGGCCATGGCATCCGGCTCGGGGCCGCCGGTGACGGAAAGAAAACCTGCCTCGCTCTGGATCAGCAGATCGTAGGCTTTCTTGGTCTCGTAGGGTCCGCCTTCGCCGTAGCCGGAGATGTCGCACACGATCAGCTTGGGGAAGCGCGCGTGCAATGTGTCGAAGCCGAGTCCCATGCGAGCGGCGGCGCCCGGTGCCAGGTTCTGCACCAGCACGTCCGCCTCGCCGAGCAAATCGTCGAGAATCGGCGCGGCCGCCTCGTGCTTGAGATTGAGCGTCAGGCTCTCCTTCGAGCGATTGGTCCAGACGAAATGCGAGGAGAGACCGTGGACGCGTTCATCATAGCCACGGGCGAAGTCGCCGACGCCGGGGCGTTCGATCTTGATCACCCTGGCACCCTGATCGGCAAGTTGCCGCGTGCAGAACGGGGCGGCGATGGCATGCTCGAGGCTGACCACGGTAAGGCCATCCAGCGGACGAGGGGCTTGAGCAGTCATGACAGATCCTGTTCGAAAAAATGAGAGGCAACCCGGTATCGCCGCAATGTCACAGCAACGGCTTGAGCCGCGTCACGGCGGGCAGGTCCCAGGCATGGGCGATCAGCTGGCTGACTTCGTCGTCAGTGGCCGCGCCCGAAAACGTGACGAGACGCCGAAACTTCGCTTCCAGCTCGTCCCGGCTCAGGGTATTGCCCGGGTCGCCCTTGGGTTCGTCGATCGCGGCGCTCAACCGCCGGCCGTCGCGGGTCGTGATCTCGACGCGCCCCAGCCAACGCCGGGGATAGGCGGCATCCACTTCTGGATCCAGCACCATCGAGACACGCTGGCGGAAACTTGTCACCGCCTCGTCCTGAAGGGCGTGATCGCGGAAACTGGCCAGGCTCGCATCGCCGTGCACGGCGATCAACCCCAGCACGCTGCCCATCGAGAACTTGGCCTGGTGAATGGTGCGCGGGTGGACGACCGGGCCGAGCACGTCGATCGCCGCCTGGTGGACTTTCGCGGTGACGGTCTCGATGTCGTCGTGGGTCAGCGCTTCTCGCTGCATCAAGGCCAGCAGGGCGTCCGCTGCCGGATGCGTATGGCGACACGAGGCGTGATACTTAAACGAGGTCTCGACCAGCGCCCAACGTTCGCCGAGACGGTCCGTCAACTGGCCAGAATCGGCATCGGTCGACATGCCTGCCGCCATCCCCTGCGGGCCCTCGAGGATATGCTTTGCCCCCGTCAGACCGCTTTGCGTCATGTAGGCGGCAAGAAGACCGTCGGAAGCTGCCTTGGCCGTGTGCAGCTGCTTGGAGTCGGTGGCGTCGCGCAGAAATTCCCATAGCCCCGCAGCCTGGGTGCCGGCATTGCCGAGCAGGTTCACGAAGCCGTCGGTGTCGAGCTCCATCAGTTTGCCTGCGGCCACCGCAGCGGCCAGCGTGCCGGCAGTACCCGTGGTATGAAAGATGCGGTAGTGGGAGCGGCCCAGAAACTCGCCGATCCGTATTCCCGCCTCGTAGCCGGCCACGGCGGCGGTGATCAGCGCCTCGCCGCTGCTGCCCAGATCCTGGGCGGTCGCGAGCGCGGCGGGAAAGACCACGGTGGCCGGATGCAGCACGGAGCTGTTGTGCAGGTCGTCCTGCTCGACCACATGCGAGGCAGCGGCATTGACGAAGGCGGCGAAGTGGGGCGAGGTCATGCGGCGATCGGTCAGCTGCTGACAGCCGCCGTCGCTGGGGCCCATCAGCCGGCTGTAGTGCTCGAACAGCGGAATCGGTGCGTGATTCTTGCCGGCCAGCGTCGAGCCCAGCCAATCGAGATAGAGCGCCTGGCAGCGTTCGACGACGTGTTGAGGGATCTGAGCGTAACTGAGTTCGGCCAGAAAACTTGCCAGTTCACGCGTTCGATCACGGGTTTGATCATGGACCAGTTCATTCATGGCAAACGCTCCTCGAGTCGATTGGCGATCTCGATCAGGTTGTCGTCGGGATCGCGAACATAGACGGAACGGATCGGGCCGGTAGCCCCGGTCCGGTCAACCGGGCCTTCAATGGTCGTGACGCCTGCGGCGGCCAGATCAATGATCACCTGTTCCAGCGGTGTCTCGCTCAGGAAACACAGATCCGCCGAGCCCGGCGTGGGGCGGTCGGCCTTGGGTTCGAATTCACGGCCGTGACGATGCAGGTTGATCTTCTGCTCGCCGAATCCCAGGGCGATCCGACCCTCGCCGAAGACGACGCGCTCCATGCCGAGGGCGCGGACGTAGAAATCACAGGTCACATCGATGTCGGCGACCGTCAGCACCAGATGGTCTAGCTGCGTGATCTTCATGGGCGATCTCAGAACGAGCGTGGCAGATCGAGCAGATGCTCGGCCACGTAGGAGAGAATCAGGTTGGTGGAGATCGGGGCGACCTGATAGAGGCGCGTCTCACGGAACTTGCGCTCGACATCGTACTCGGTGGCGAAGCCAAAGCCGCCGTGGGTCTGCAGGCAGACATTGGCGGCCTCCCACGATGCCTTGGCCGCCAGATACTTGGCCATGTTGGCACTGGCTCCGGCCGGCACACCGGCATCGAACTCCTGGCAGGCGCGCCAGCGCATCAGATCGGCCGCTTCCACCTCGATATGCGCTTCGGCGATGGGGAACTGCACGCCCTGATTCTTGCCTATCGGACGGTCGAAGACGATGCGCTCGTTGGCGTAGCGGCTGGCCTTGTCGATGAACCAGCGACCGTCGCCGATGCACTCCGCCGCGATCAGGGTGCGCTCGGCATTGAGCCCGTCGAGAATGTAACGGAATCCCTTGCCTTCCTCGCCGATCAGGCTCTCTGCCGGCAGTTCGAGATTGTCGAAGAACAGCTCGTTGGTCTCGTGGCCGACCATGTTGGCGATCGGCTGGACCGTCATGCCGTTGTCGATCGCCCGGTGCAGGTCGACCAGGAAGATCGACATCCCCTCGGACTTGCGTTTGACCTCGGCCAGCGGCGTGGTACGAGCGAGCAGAATCATCAGGTCGGAATGCTGGATGCGCGAGATCCACACCTTCTGGCCGTTGATCACATACTTGTCGCCGCGCTTGACCGCCGTGGTCTTGATCTTGGTGGTGTCGGTGCCGGTGGTGGGTTCGGTGACGCCCATCGACTGCAGACGCAGTTCGCCGCTGGCAAGTTTGGGTAGTATCTCGGCTTTTTGCGCCTCGCTACCGTGCTTGAGCAGCGTCGCCATGTTGTACATCTGGCCGTGAACGAAGCCGGCGTTGCCGCCGCAACGATTGACCTCCTCGAGGATCACGCTGGCCTCGGTCAACCCCAGGCCTGAGCCACCGAACGCTTCGGGGATCATCGCGCCGAGCCAGCCGGCTTCGGTCAGTTCGGTAACGAATTTTTCGGGAAAGCCTCGAGTTTCATCGATATGGCGCCAGTATTCGCCATCGTACTGCTGGCACAGGCTGCGAACGCCGTCACGGATCGCTTCCAGCGCCTCTTGGTCGACAGGGGCTTGGTTGATAGGGGCTTGGTTGATAGAGGCGAGACTCATGATCGAGACTCCTGATCTTCGCTGTTATTGAATTCCACCGTGGCGCGATGGGCCGGCCCGTCCTGATTACCGGCGGTCAATTCGGCCGTATCGGCGCCAGTAATGCGCCCGGTGGTCTGGAAGGGCTGATTGGCGATCAGCGGGCGCAGGCCGCGGTACTGAATACGGGTAGGCGGCGTCCGAGGATTGGCCTCGCAGAAAGCCTGCAGCTGGAGCGTCGCGATCAGCGGCCCGTGCACTACCAGACCCGGATACCCCTCGGTTTCGGTGACGTAGGGATGATCGTAATGAATCCGGTGACCGTTGAACGTGACCGCCGAATAGCGAAACAGCAGGACCGGATCGGGATCGATGGTCTGCGACCAGTCGGCTTCCGGCATCGGCTCGTCGAGCGAGAGCTTGGGCGGTGCCGGCTGGCGATAGACGATGTCCTGTGCTTCGCGGATGGCGAGCTCGCCGGCCTGGTGATACTCGTGTTGCACGGTCACGAACAGCAGCGAGCCGGTTCGGCCCTGCTTTTCCTGAATATCGGTCACCGTCGAGACGCGTTCGGCCTCGATGCCCACTCTCAACGGTCTCAGAAACTCGACGTGTCCGCCGGCCCACATGCGATTGCGGTCGTCTGCCGGGGGCAGAAAACCGCCTCGAGTCGGATGACCGTCGCCGCCCAGCTGCGCGCCGGGAAGGGGATGCTGGAAAAACGCCCAGTGCCAGAGCGGTGGCAGGGGCTCACCCGAAGCCGGGCACGGTTTGCCGAAGGTGGCGGCGACCCGGGCAACCAGCGCACGGTCGAGATGGTCCGTGCTCTGTTCCCGCTTGCCGATCCAGCTTTCGAGCGCGTCGTTGCCGTCGGGCACATATTCGGACGCATAGTCAGACATCAGGCGATCCACCAGTCTCGGAAGGTCTCGCCAGCATGGCCCGACTCGATGTCGGAGGACATCTATCTTTCGTGGCAGGGGGCTTTGGTTTCGCTGAATACGACTTTGGTGGTGGCGCGGGGCTCGAACCACTCTCTTGAGCCTGAGCCCTTGAACAAAAGCCCTTGAACAAAAGCCCTCGAACGGCAAACGCCCCTGACGGCGGTTTGCCGCCAGAGGCGTTCTTGAGTGGCCGTGTTATAGACTACTCAACTCAGCGCGTAAGCGAACTCGCCCCGATCATCGAGGCTGACGGCTAGCTTCTCGATCGCTTCGCCGTTGGCCATCTTGTCCAGCACCTGGGCGGCAATCGTGGGCATCAGGCTGCCGGAGAGGATGTTGTCGATGTTGCGCGCGCCGCTGTCACTGTCAGTACAGCGCTCGGCGACGGCTTCGACGATGGCCGGATCGTACTCGAACTCGGCACGGTGATTGTGCTCGAAGCGGTTTTTGATACGGTCCAGTTTGAGTCGCACGATGTTGTGCAGGATCTCTTTCTGCACTGGGTAGTAGGGGATGATGTTCAACCGACCGAGGAATGCTGGCTTGAACACGTCGTTGAGTTGATCGCGCAGGCTCTCGACGATGGCATCCGGGGCGGGCAGGGACTCGACGCCGAGGCACTGCTGCATGATGTCGTCGGTGCCGACGTTGGAGGTCAGTAGAATCACGGTGTTGCGGAAGTTGATCTCGCGACCTTCGCCGTCGTCCAGCACTCCCTTGTCGAAAACCTGGAAGAATAGCTCCAGCACGTCCGGGTGCGCTTTCTCGACTTCGTCCAGCAGCACCACGCTGTAAGGCTTGCGGCGCACCGCTTCGGTCAGCACGCCGCCTTCGCCGTAGCCGACGTAGCCGGGAGGCGAGCCCTTGAGGCTGGAGACGGTATGCGCTTCCTGATACTCGGACATGTTGATGGTGATCACGTTGCGCTCGCCACCGTAGAGCGTGTCGGCCAGCGATAGCGCCGTTTCGGTTTTGCCCACGCCGCTGGGGCCGAGCAACAGGAACACGCCGATCGGCTTGTTGGGATCTTCCATCCGCGCCCGCGAGATCGCGATGCGTTTGCCGATCTCGGCCAGCGCATGATCCTGGCCCAGCACGCGCTCGCCGAGCAGTTCGGGCAGGCGCTGCACGGTGGTGATCTCGTCGCGCATCATCTTGCCCAGCGGAATGCCGGTCCAGTTGGAGATGACTTCCGCAATTACATTGCCATCGACGTGGCCATGGACCAGCGAGTGCTCACCCTGGACCTCGGCGAGTTCGCGCCGAACGTCGCCGATCTGCCGGCTCAGTGTGTCGGCATCGCCATCCTGCTTGCCGGCCTCGACGGCTTCCCGTTCGCACTCCAGAGACTTGAGCCGGGTCACGATTTCCTGTTCGCGCTCCCAACGCGTGGTCAGGTCGTCGATCTCGGCTTGGGTAGTCTCGAGCTGCTCGTTGAGCGAGGCCAGCGTCTCGGCATGATCGCTACCCTCGCGTTGCTCACGCTCCAGCACAGCGATCTCGCTTTGGAAGTTGTCGATGCGGCGGTGGGCATCTTCCAGTGCTGCCGGTTGTGATGACTGGGCCAGTGCCACTCGTGCGCACGCGGTGTCGAGTACGCTGACGGCCTTGTCCGGCAGCTGGCGCCCGGTGATATAGCGGTGCGACAGACGCACGGCCTGGACGATGGCATCGTCGAGAATGGTCACCTTGTGGTGATCCTGCATGCGCTCGTTGAGGCCCCGCAGCATATTGATCGCGACCGGTTCGGCCGGCTCTTCGACCTTGACCACCTGGAAGCGTCGCGCCAGTGCAGCGTCCTTCTCGAAGTACTTCTTGTACTCCGCCCAAGTGGTGGCGGCGATGGTGCGTAGTTCACCCCGAGCCAGCGCCGGCTTGAGCAGATTGGCGGCGTCGCCCTGGCCGGCCTGGCCGCCGCTGCCGATCAGCGTGTGGGCCTCGTCGATGAACAGGATGATCGGATGCAGACTGCGTTTGGTCTCCTCGATCACATTCTTGAGTCGGCTCTCGAATTCGCCCTTGACCCCGGCACCGGCCTGCAGTAACCCGAGATCGAGCGTTCGCAGTTCGACGTTCTTGAGCGGCGGCGGGACGTCGCCGTTGACGATGCGCAGGGCCAGGCCTTCGACGACGGCGGTCTTGCCGACACCCGCTTCGCCGGTAAGGATCGGATTGTTCTGACGCCGGCGGGTCAGAATATCCACCATCTGGCGGACTTCTTCTTCACGACCGAGTACCGGGTCGATACGCCCGGCACGGGCATTGCCAGTCAGATCGATGGTGTATTGATCCAGCGCTGGTGTCTTCGACTTGCCCTGGCGTTCGGCGCTCGCGGGTTGCTGTGCAGGCCGGCTTTCGCCGCCGGTGCCTTCATCTAGCGCGCGAACATGCTGATCCTCGCTGCTGCCGCCGATCAGGTCGTTGATATGTGCCTTCAGGTCGTCGACGTTGATGTGCTCGAGTTCGCGGGCGCCGTCGATGACCACGCGTCGCAGTTCCTCGTCCTTCAGCAGCGCCAGCAGCAAATGGCCGCCGCGAATCTGCGCTTCGCCCTGGTCGATCGAGGCGATGACCCAGGCGCGCTCGATCAGCTTGGTGATTCGAGGCGACAGCGCAGGCGTACGGGTGTTGCCGGTCTTGAAGGTCGAGACCGTCTCTTCGAGCTGCGAGGCCAGGCGGTCGAGTGACACGTCATAATGGCGGGCGATACGCAGCAAGTCGTTGTCGTCGCTGTCGAGCAGCTTGAGCAGCAGGTGCTCGATGTCGACATCGTACTGGCGCTCGGCCAGACACAGCGCCGCGGCGCCTTCGGTGGCCTCGCGGCAGGGATCGTTGAGTTTGTCGAAGAGAGATTTGAGACTCACGCCGTGGCTCCATCAAAGGGGATGTCGAAGAGTGCATGGCCGTGGGAGTCGGCCGGTCGGTCGGTAGGTTTAAGCCAGCCGAGCCGCCCCAGTTTGAGACTGTCGCCCGCGCCCAGCTGCGGGGCGGGGATGCTGTGTTTGTCCAGGATCAGTTCAATCTCGAAATCGAGCTCGATACCGGCATAGAAGCGCAGCAGTTTCACCAGTTTCTGGTGGGCGGCGGTATCCGGCAGCAGGGAGCGGTACGCTTCCAGGCTCAGGGGGCCGAATGCAACCCGAAACGCTGACTGGTAATCGCGCACTCTCGTGCCGGCGACAGCGCTCTGGCCGAGTCGGGCGTTGGCCTGGCCGAGCCGTGTGTACTGTTCCGGCGCCAGACGCACCCAGCGGCCGGCGAAGGGCATGACACGGCAAGGGAGCTGGAAGGTGTATTCCAGAATCGATTGCAGGTTGCTTGGGTTACGCGGGCGTTGGCTCCACAACCCGGAAAACCAGCTGAACAAGTCCCGACGAAGCGTACCTGGGTCATCGTCGCGATCCAGCGTTTGCTCCAGCGTGGTCGGGGTAAAACCGACCAGATGCAGCAGCCAGTCTTCGAAATCGGCGCTGCCCTTGCGCTCGTATTCGATATGGAACCGATACTTCTGCCACGCTTCATAGAACAGCGCCGTCATGCGGTGGGAGAAAAAGTCCATGAAGGCGTGGGCGGCGTTGTCACGTTTCTCGATATGACGATTGATCAGCAGTTCGGTGTAGGGGCGCGGCAGCACGCCGGAAGGCCCCACCAATCCCATGAACGTCACCTGAATCTCGCTCAGCGGATCGCCGCTGGCGGAGCGAACCTTATCGCTCTCGAAGGTTAGATCGCTGATCTCGCTGGGCGGAAAGTTGAGCGACAGCAGAGAGCGAAAGCGCAGCGGGTCCTGATGCGGTCGATTCTCCGGGTCGATGCGTCCGTTGCGGCTGTAGTGCAGCCGCAACAGACGCACGAGCTGGAAGAACCCGAATCGCCAGGGCTCCGCTCGCGCCTGGTCGATCAGACCAGGGGCTGAGTACCGGTTCTCGGCTGCCATTGGGCGACTCGCTGTTCGCGCTGACGAGAGCGCAGGGTGAGTTGAGTAAAACTGTTGAGGCTGCAGTACTGGCCGAAGAAGTGATCCAAGACCATACCGAACAGATAGATGCCGCTACCGGTGAACTGGCTTTCGTCGAGTTCCAGCGTGATACCGGTCCCGCGAACGAATGCCGGACGCGGATGGCCGATGCGGGTCATCACCGGTTCGCTCGTGATCGAGGAAATGCCGTTGATCTGCTTGCGGATCGCCGAGGCCTGGCGATAGTTGTAGAGCGTCAGAAGCTCCATCAGTGCCTCGCGACCGTCCGAAACCAGCGAGAGATGGTTGAGCGAAAGATGTGATACCAGGCGCCAGATCAGCCCTTTGCCCATCGGCGGGCGCACCGGCGCTGTCGGCTTGCGCAGGCAGCGGATCTGTTGCACGACCTGCTCGCGTTCCAGTGTAAAGTCGCCCTGTGGATGGCCGAAGCTCATCAGCTGAGGTAGGTCGCGGTTGCTGCAGGTGAGCTTGAGACTGAGTGTGTCGCTGCTGCCATCCAGCATTTCGAGCTCGCGATCGACCACGCGCAGGCGCATCTCGGTGCCGGGGTCGCGGGCATTCTCGGAGGCCACTCGCCGTGCTATCCAGTAACTCTGATGCGCCTGCTTCTCGCTATCTCGGGGTTCGAAGAAGGGCAGACAGGGCGCGACTTCGTCCTGAGTGGCGGTGCGGATGACCCGAGTCACCTCGTCGATCGAGACGATTTCGGTCGAACGTGCATGGCGCACGTCGGGGACTACCGGATACTCGTGGCGCGTGTGGCTCAGCTTGATAGGCTCCGCCTGTTGCGGGAACAAGTTGACCACCGGGGTGCAGCCGAGTCGGAAGTTATGGCGGCTGACGGTCTGCGCCAGTCTTGCCAGCCGTTCGTGCTGGTCGTAGTCGCGGAACAGAAAATGTATCTGAATCTGCGTCACGGGTTTGCCGGCGAGCGGCCGCGCCAGGCCGTTCAGGTCGAAAAAGAGAAACTTTTCAGGGAAGGTAAAGTATTCGTGCAGCAGCCGATAACCCAAAAATGAGCGCTCGGAGTAGTCGATCAATCCCTCGTCATGACCGAAGCCGACCGGTGTAATAGCATCCGGCGCCAGCCCGATCTCCCTTCGCTGGCCAGCCTCGACGAAGCTCACCGAGATCCTTGCCACATTGTTGAACAGCAGCTCGTACAGCGGGTGCATCAAACTGCCTTCACCATCGAGAAACAGTCGCAGGCGGTCCATCCCCAGTTTGCCGAAATCGGTATTGCCGAGGCTCTCCAGTGACAGTGTCAGCTTGGCGACGTTGTCGTTGCCGTGAGTGTTGAACGAGGAGCGTTCGAGTCGCGTCAGTTCGGCGCCGCTCAGCGCCACCGGCCAGATCTCCACCGCGTAGCAGGTACGAAAACGACAGAAGGAGTCCTCCACCGGACGCGAATGCAGCGCGGTGTGGCGCGGCAGGTGATAGGCCCCGGTCAAGGAGGTCTGCGCGCCGGGGTCGAATTGGACAATGGATAGCGCTGGCGTCGGGCGCAGATAGTGCGGATAGAGCACGTCGAGAAACGCCTCGACGATCTCGGGGAAATCGTCGTCGAGTTTCTTGTGTACACGGGCGCTGAGAAAGGCGAACGACTCAATCATGCGCTCGGCGTGAGGGTCCTCACAGTAATCCCCCTCGAGCAGCAGCCGCGAGGCAATCTTGGGATAGCGCTGAGCGAACTCCTGGCCCAGGAAGCGCAGGTGCGAGAGTTCCTTCTCGTAGTAGGGCAGTAGGTCGTCGAGCATTAGATCAGGTTCTGCACCTTGTATTGGCGGGTATTGACTTGCAGTACGGCATCGAAGGCCACGCGCTGGCTGGCTTCACTCAGCGACAGCACCGCTTCGATGCGGAACTGGAGTATGCGGTCATGACTATCCTGGTTGAGCAGTTGCACGCGTACGCTGCTGAAACGCTTGTCGCCCTGCTCGATGGTGCGTTCCAGTTGACGCTGGATCAGCCGGCGATCTTCCGTGCTGCGGATGCCACGGCTGACGAAATCCGGCAGACCGTAGTCGAGCAGCGTTCCCTGTAGCGTCGGCCAGCCGTCCAGCTCACCGGCGACCAGTTCACGCCGGGTATTGACCAACTGCTCCAGGTCTCGCACCACAGATTTCTTGTAGTCCGCGATGGAACAGCGATGACCGGGCTGAGCCTCGGTCGAATGCTGAGGCTCGTCGTCGAGTAGACGATCGAACAACGTCGGCACCATTTGCAGCGTTTCACTCATTTCGTACCTCGACATTCTTTGGCACTTCGATATCTACCCCTGCGGGATCGGGTAGCAGTCGATGCCTTGGTCAGGGCTGGCGTCACGATGACGCAGGCGCCCGCCATTGGGCCGGTGCCTGCGATAAGTGCGTCTCGATCAGGAGCCGCGTGTCGATTGCGGCAACTCGGAGACCAGACGCAGCGACGCGGTCAGCTCGTCGAGCTGGTAATGCGGACGCAAGAACGTCACTGCCTTGTAGGCACCGGGCTTGCCGGGCACTTCCGCGACTTCGACGCGCGCTTCGCGCAGCGGATACTTGGCCTTGGCTTCCTGACCGGCGTTGTCGTCCAGCAACACGTACTGGGACAGCCACTCGTTGAGGTAATCCTCGACGTTCTGGCGGGAAGCGAAGCTACCCACCTTGTCGCGCATGATCGCTTTCATGAAGTGAGCGATCCGCGAGGTGGCAAAGATGTACTGCAACTGTGACGACAGGCGCGCGTTGGCATTGGCCACGTCGGTGTTGTACTGCTTCGGCAACTGGGCGGATTGGGTTCCGAAGAACGCGGCATAGTCGGTGCCCTTGCAATGCACCAGCGGAATGAAACCCAGATCGGACAGTTCTTTTTCGCGACGGTCGGTGATCGAGATTTCAGTCGGGCACTTGAGTGCCACTTCGCCATCGTCGGTCTGGAAAGTGTGCGTCGGCAGGTCTTCGACCAGCCCGCCACCTTCGACGCCGCGGATCGCCACGCACCAGCCATATTTGGAGAACGCATCGGTGACGCGAGCCCCCATGGTGTAGGCGGCATTCATCCACAGGTACTTATTGTGGTCGCGGCCGTCGACGCTCTCGGTGAAGTTGAATTCTTCTACCGGTGTGGTCTCTTCGCCGTAGGGCAGGCGACCCAGCACGTGGGGCAGTGTCAGGCCGACGTAGCGGGCGTCTTCCGAGTTGCGGAAGGACTTCCACTTGGCGTATTCGACCGTGTCGAAGATCTTGGAGAGATCGCGCGGCCCGGTCATGTCGGTGAACGAATCCCAACCGAACAGCTCCGGCGAGGCCGAGGAGATGAACGGCGCATGCGCGGCAGCCGCGACATGGGAAACCTGCTCCAGCAGGTACATGTCCTGCGGATGACGGCCGAACTCGTAGTCGCCGATCATCATGCCGAAAGGCGCGCCGCCGAAAGTACCGTACTCTTCCTCGTAGACCTTCTTGAATAGCGCACTCTGGTCGAACTCGGAGGCCGACTTGAGATCCTTGACCAGGTCCTTCTTGGACGCGTTCAACATGTGGATCTTCATGTTGGTGCTGGTCTCTGACTGGTCGGTCAGATACTTGAGGCCACGCCAGGAGGCCTCCAGCTGCTGGAATTCGCTGGCATGCATGACCTCGTTCAATTGATCCGAGAGCAGCGAGTCGATTTCGGCAATGCGCGAATCGAGCACCGCGATCAGATCTTTGCTGGGCGTGACTTCGCCTTCTAGGACCTGATTGACCAGTTCGTCGATCAGATCACGAGTGCGGGTGCGCTCGGTTTCCGAGCGAGCCACACGGCTTTCGGAGATGATGCTGTCCAGCAGCGAGGTCTCCGGGGCGAAGACTTCCTGCGTTTCACTCTGCGAGGTGTTGTCGGTCTGATTCTCGGCCATGGGAGACTCCTGTTATTCCTTGTCTTGCTGCGGTTTGGCAGCGGCTTCGCGTCCCAGCTCTTCGCCCAGCGTCTGAAGCTTGTCGGTATTCTGCAATACGTCCATCAGCAGCTCTTCGAGCTTGTCGTTGCCGCCCATCTTGTTGCGCAGGTCGGCCAGCTTGTTGCGCACCTCGAGCAGCTTGCGCAGCGGCTCGACCTGGCGCACGACTTCCTGTGGCTCGAAGTCTTCCATGCGCTTGAAGTTGAGTTCCACCGGCAGCTGAGAACCGTCGTTGGCCAGCGTGTTGTCGACGCGATAGCTCAACCGTGGTTTGACGCCTTTCATCACGCTATCGAAGTTGTCGCGATCGACGTTGACGAATTTGCGATCCTTCAGCCGGGGCAGCGGCTCGAGCGGATTGCCTGCGTAGTCGCCCATGACGCCGACGACGAACGGCAGCTCTTTCTTCTCGATGCTATCGCCGATCTCGACGTCGTAGGTCAGATGCACACGGGGCGCGCGGACGCGCGACAGCTTGTGTTGAGTACTTTCGTTCTTGGCCATGACAATGTCCTCTCTCGAGATAGCGAGTGCGTTGTGGTTTCTAAGTTCTCATCCGTGTTCAGGCGGATGGCGATGCGTTGACCGCCTTGATCAGCTGCTCGCGCAGGTTGTCCTGCATGGCATTGATTGCGTCTTCGGAGATCAGCTCCTCGAAGCTACGGCTGCCTGAAATCTCGGTGCTATGCCGAATGACCTCGTCGGATGGCAAGGTCGATGCAACGGGAGAGCTGATCACGCAGAAGGGGAGTTCACCGAAATCGTCGAGCTGCTGGAATCCAACCGGGAATCGCAGTCCTTGGAATAGGCGGCCCAGGCCGCCGGCTCGGCTGAAGCAGTGAAACAGCATCAGATAGTGCACGACGAAGCGATGAAGCTCCGAGCCGCTGCGATTGGGATCGCGAATCACCTGGCGAAAGCGGCTCAGATCGAATGACGAATAGCCCACCACCCAGCGTGCCGGGCTGGTTACGCGAACGGTATTGCCACCGGGAAGGGCATGGTCGTACTCCAGCGGAAACAGCTCGGGAGTCGAGTTGATGATGTTGAGCGGCACTTCCAGCTCATTCATCAGATTGAAAGGGCGTAGCGCCGCATGCTTGTCGAACAGCGTGCGGAACTCCTTGAAGTGGTGCTGGGTTTCGCGGCCACTGCCGCGAGGCGCGCCCTGCAGGTATTCGCCGAACAATGGTTGAGGCCGCACCAGTGGCGCCAAGGTCGTCAGGTAGTCTGCCGCCTGTGCCTTGAGCAAATCCGATACCACTCGCGTCTGCTTGCGCGAGCGAATGAAGCTATCAACATCGAAGGACTGCGTCATGATTGATTCCCGGTGCGACTTCGCGTCATCGAAGTGTAATTCGGCTAAAGTCGATCTGTTCCAATTCGTGCCTGCTCGCGATTCGTTATTTGAAACTCACTGTGACTCGGTGCTCATTGTGCCGTGCTCGGCGAAAGACTCAACACATTAACGTTCAGCGAACTTGAGCCTTATCATGAATTGAAAAGTATTGTATCGGAGAGTCGTTACAATATGGTTAGGCGATTTCCCATTAGAGCTGTAAGCGATCTCTTACATCGTTTGTAAAAATCTGTTCCAGATGCTTCAGTGCCTTTGATGCCTCAACTGCTCTTGTCTGAGTCTGTCGGCATCGACAGGCTTGGCGTGAGCAATTGCAGGGTGACGCTCTCACCCTCTTCGTCAATGGCTGGCTCACCCTGCTCCGTTAGCGGTTGCAGACTGCTGTTGTCTAGCCTGATATATGTCCGGGTTTCGCCGACTTCGGGGCGAAGCACGTAGAGCTGACGCTTGAAGTCATTAATATATTGATTTTTATGCCAATTACCCCAGATTGTGTTGACGCGTTCCCCGCCCGGCGCATCGATTTTGATCTCATGCAGGTAGAACCCGCCGGGGGCACCGGTGATGGCGTCACGCTGCAATACCAGGTCTGTATCGATGCCGTTGCAGTTGCTGCAAGGGAGGGTCCCCTCGAAGCGCTCGGTCGCTTTGACATAGTTGACCTGTGTATTGGGTCCGGAAGCGCAGGCACTCAACAATAGGCAAGCCGTCAGTGGAGCCAGTTTAACGAGTCGTGCTTTCATGTGTCGGTCTCAAGCTTTTTGTAAATAAATGTTTCTAGGTAAGCTAATGTTAAATCTGTCGCTTATTATAGCCACTAAATCTGGTACGGTGTGCATCGCGTGAGATAATTTACCCTCAAATCGTCTCCCGGTGATTCAGTATCCGCGACTTCCTTACGACTTAATAAAAGAGTGGGTGAGACGGCGATGATGGCGTCCGTACGCATTTTGGGAATGGGTTTGCTGGTCGCGCTGCTGGCCGGTTGTGGTGTGGCAGATCGTGTCGGTAATCGCCTGGGAGATACCTGGGCGGGCGATCTGCTCGGCAATCAGGAGCGCGTGCGCGTCACCATCGATAGCGATGAATCGGTCAATCCGGATGCCGACGGCAAGCCGTTGTCGGTCGTCGTCAGGATTTACCAGTTGACCGAGCAGCCTTCGTTTGCCACCGCTTCGACGCGTCAGTTGTGGCGCGATGAGGAGGCGGTCCTGGGTAAGAGTTTATTGTCACAGCGCGAGGTGACGCTGCTGCCGGGCGAGGAGAAGGTGGATACGGCAGCGCTGGACTCCAGTACGCAGTATGTCGGTGTCGCTGCTTTCTTCCGCAACACCGTCAGCGATGACTGGCACGTGGTCTTCGATGCCGAAGAGCTGAGAAATGACGGTCTGCTGAGCGCTTCGGAAGGATTGAAGCTGCACCTCGTCGGAGATCGCATCGAAGTGGCGCGCGGCCACGATCTGCTCGGCAATTGATTCTTCCAGCGATGGATTCGGCCAAAGACCATCACGAGATGGCGGCCAGTAGCCCATCGATCACCGCGGGCATCAGTATTCAGAGGCACGGGACAGGGACGTGAGTAAACAAAACCGCATCATGTGGTCGGAGGGCATGTTCCTTCTGCCCCAGCACTTTCAGTATCAAGATGAATTTCACCAACGCCAGTTGGTCGAAGCGCGTCAGGCTCAGCATCCGTTTCATTGGGGTGTGCAGGAGATCGCCTTCGATGAAGGGGCGCTGGAGCAGGGCACGCTATGTTTGACCCGGCTAAAGCTCGTGTTTCCGGACGGTTCGCTGATCGATGCGCCTCAACATGATCCATTGCCGCCGGGCCGCAGCCTGGAAGAGTTGGCACGCAATGGCGAGGTCAAGATCTACGCAGCCCTGCGCACGCTGGAACCCTGGTCCCCCAGTTATCTCGATCAGGACACGCCGCGCCACGGAGGCCGTCGCTTCGTGCAGCACTTCGAGACGCGCCCCGACCTCAATGAAGGGTCTCTGGAGAATGAGCTGGGGACGCTCGAACTCAATGCCACGCTGCTGATGGAGGGTGACAGTCTCGATGGTTTCACGCATTGCCCGATTGCCTTGCTCAAGCGCAATGCCGCCGGTGGCTTCAGTCTCGACGGTGAGCGTTTCATGCCGCCGGTGCTGCATATCGATTCTGTCTCTTTGCCGTTCGATATCGCCAATCGGCTGATCGGTATGCTGCAGGCCCGCAGTGAAGCGCTTTCCGGCCGCCGTCGCGAGCGTGCCGACCAGGTAGCGGAATTCGGCTCCAGTGACGTGACGCTGTTCTGGCTGCTTTACACCATCAACCGTGCGTACCCGCAGTTGGCGCACTTGTTAGCCAATCCGCGGCTGCATCCCGAGACGCTCTACCGTTTTCTCGCCGAGCTCGCCGCCAGCCTGATGACGTTCTCGATGTCCCACAAGCTGGGAGACATCCCCGAATACGATCATCGAGATCCGGCACCGGGGCTGCTGAGATTGGAGGGGATCGTGCGCGAACTGCTCGAAATCGTCGTGCCCAATCAGTACATCCCGATTCCGCTCGAGCAGACACGCCCTTCCTACTATGTGGGGCGGCTCAATGATGCTCGCCTCAAGGATGCCGACTTCTACATCAGTGTTCACGCCGATATGCCGGGTGCGCAGATCCTCGAACTGGTCCCGCGGGCGTTCAAGGTCGGCTCGCCGGAAGACATCGAAGTGGTGGTCAACACCGCCATGCCCGGCGGCACCCTGAGCCACGCTTCGCGAATGCCCAGCGCAATTCCGGTTCGCCTGGACAATCACTACTTCGCGCTCGAACCCCATGGCGCCGTTTACGAACGAATGATGGACGCGCAGGCGATCGCCTTTTACGTCCCCAGCGGATTCAAGAATCTCAGCATTGAATTGATGGCGGTAATGAAATGACCCAAGCCCTAGCTCACCCCTCCGATATCGCCGAGCCGCGCACGCTCAAGACGCTGTCGCGCGATTTCATCTCCATGGTGCTGATGGTGCGTCGCGGCCAGCAGGCTGAAAGTGTCGAGCGCTTTCTCGAGCGGGTCGATCAGTGGCTGCGCGAATTCGAGGAGAAGGCCAGGGCGGAAAACTACAGCGCCGAAGCCGTGAAAGATGCGCAGTACGCCCTCTGTGCGTTTCTCGACGAGAGCGTGCTCAAAGGTGGTATTGGCAATATCCGCGAGCATGTCGAGCTGCACCCCTTTCAGTACCGCTATTTCGGTGTGCACCTTGCCGGGGAAGGCTTCTACGATCGGCTCGACAGTCTGCGTTCGGATGTGCGCGCCAATCTGGATGTGCTGGAGGTGTATCACCTGTGTCTGGCGCTTGGCTTCGAAGGTAAATACAGCCTCGAGAATCGCGACCAGTTGCGCTATATCGCCAACACCCTTGGACAGGATATCGCGCGTTATCGCCAGCAGGGCGACGAGCGCAGCGAGAGCTGGAAGTTGCCGGACCAGGTTGGGCAAATGCTGCGTTACGAGATTCCACTATGGGTCTATCTGCTCGGCATCGTGGTGATTTGTCTGGTCGTCTACGGCGGGCTGCGCTGGTGGCTGGGTAGCGAGACCGATTCGCTGATCGAACAGATTCAGCAGCTTTTCCATTCCACCCGCTGACGAGCGAGCCCGTACGATGCGTTTTCTTCGATTCCTGCGCTCGCTGAAAGGCTTCTGGCCGCTCTCCATCGTGTTGTGGTTGATGGGGCTGGCATTATGCGTCGTGCTGCTGCCCATGGTGACTCAAGAGCGCGAGCTGATCTTCATTGCCATGGCGTTGGTGACGGCGGTATGGCTGCTGATAGTGGTGATGCGCCAGTACCACCGTATTCGTGCGGAAAGAAATATCGAAAACCTGGTGGAGCTGGAAGTCCACCGTGACGCTGCCGAAAGTGAGTCCGGTGACTACCAGGTGCTGAGCGAGCGTCTCAAGCACGCCATGGCGATGCAGCGCGCCGCGCGTTCCGTCGACGGCGGCAAGGCGTCTCTCTACGAACTGCCGTGGTACCTGGTTATCGGCATGGCCGCCTCCGGCAAGACGTCACTGCTGACCCGCTCCTCGCTTTCCGCGACCATGGCGGGCGGCAGCAATCTGTCATCTATCAGCGGCACGCAACACTGCGACTGGTACTTCAGTCGCGAGGCAGTAATGGTCGATACCGCCGGACGTTATCTGGTCGAAGATCGCCCCGCAGGAGAGTTTGCCGACTTTCTCAAGACGCTGCGCAAACAGCGTCGCAAACCCGCCATCAACGGCCTGGTAATGGTGGTCAGCCTGCCTGAGCTGCTCGAAAAGTCCCGCCAGGAAGCGCATGCGCTGGCCGAGAAACTGGTTGCCCGCGTGGCCGAATATCGCCAATGCCTGGGTATCAATCCGCCGGTCTATCTGTTCTTCAGCAAGGCCGATCTGCTGCCCGGTTTCACACGGACCTTCGAGGCGCTGGATGCCACCGAGCGGCAGCAGCCCTGGGGCCTGACGTTTTCGTTAGATGAGTTGCGTCGTGACGGCGTAACCGGCGCATTTCAGCAGCGTTTTCCGACACTAGTGGCAGCTCTTCGTCAGCGTGTCGATCGGCGCATGATCGAGGAGGGTAGCGATGCCGACAGCGAGCTGCTGCGCTTCCCGGATTATTTCGCTGAACTCTCCGGCGTGCTCAGCGATTTTCTCGAACAGTTCGACATTCAGCAGCAGGGTGAGCGGGCGCCAGTCTTGCGCGGCCTATATTTCACTAGTGCGTTGCAGACCGGTCCGACACTACCGCCGTTGCTGGATGAGCAGACACGCTCCGAGTTCGCTCTCGAACCGGGCCCAGTCTCGGCGCCGACGAAGCGAACCGGCGAGAAGAGCTATTTCATCACCGACACCTTCCGCAACGTGGTTTTTCCCGACCGCAACCTGAGCCTCTACTACTCTCAGCGCGGCGATCGACGCGCGTTTCCTGCGTTCATGATCGGTGCTGTTGGCGTGCTTGGTGTCGCGGCGATCGCCGCCCAGGGCTGGTCCGCCTACAACAACAAGCTGTGGATCGATCATATTCAGCAGAACCTCGACGACGTCACGGCTGGCAACAGCACCGGCAGGCTCAAGCAGCACGAGCGTCGGGCGATGCTCGATGACCTGGAACAGCAGTTGGCGGCCATCGAACGGCATCGCGAGAGCGGCGTGCCGCTCAAGTTGGACCTGGGGCTCTATCAGGGGGAGGCGCTGCGCGATCCGCTCAAACAGGCATGGGCCACACTGATGCGGGAAGACGTCCTGGCGCCGCTGGCGAACCGGCTGGCACGTCAGTTGCGTTCGCTGGGCAGCTTTGCGACGGCGGGCGGAGAAATCGATACCGACGCGGCGAGCGACGATGCCACGGCGCGTTCATCGAATGGTGACGGCGCTGCCGCCGTCGACAACAGCGCTCAGGCGGTGGGAAACAGCGGTCAGGCGGTGGGAAACAGCGGTCAGGCGATCGGCCAGGGCGCGTTGGATCGTCTGCAGGAGCGCTCGACGTCGCGCCCGACGTTGGGCAGCGTACCGACGAGCGCGTCAGAGCTGAGCAGTCGTGCTCGTGGTGAGTTGCGTTCGAGAACCACCGACAGTGCACGTGATGCCTGGTACTCGGCGCGTAGCAATGCCGAGACCGAGCTCGAAGAAGGTCTGCGCAGCCGGACCAGTGAGCTGGGCAGCGTCGTCGGCGACAGCAACGGTGACGAATCGACGCTGACGCTCTCCGGTGAGCAGGGCCCGTCGCTCTCCGAAGAGATGCTGACCCAACTGAGTCAGGAGGACGTCGAGCAGCTGATCGGAAGCTACTCCTCACTCAAGCTTTATCTCGTCCTCACCGATCCGGCTTCGCATCAGGACCAAGGGGATTTCGTCGCCGCCGCGCTGCCTCGGTTGTGGCAGGACTCGGTTCGCCGGCGAGGACTTTCCCGATCGCGTGACAGCATCGTGGATAACGCCGCTCTCTACGTGCATTACCTGCAGCAGGGGACGGCGCCCGCGCTCGAGCGCGACGACAATCTGGTCGCCGATAGTCGCGAACGGCTCAACGCGTTCCTGATCGATAGCAGTCTGGTCGATCGCGAATACCTGCGCTACCAGCTGGATGTCGAGGAGCGCTACGATCCGCTCACGCTATCCAGAATGGCCCCTGACATGCCTGGCCGGCTTTTCTATTCCAGTCGGGCCGTCCCCGCTTTCTACACCCGACAGGTATGGGACGAGTACCTGCGCCCGGCGATTATCGAAACGGTATCCGGCGATCTGCAGCGCGAGTCCGACTGGGTGCTGGACGACGAGAGCGTCGATGACGCCGTGCAATCCAAGGCGCGCTTCGTCAGCCAGTTGATGACGCGCTACAAACGCGACTACGCGATCGCTTGGGAACGCTTCCTCGGTAACACTCACGTCTCCCATTTCGACACCCTCGATCAGGCCAGCGTAAGACTGGCGGAGCTGAGCGATCTGCAGGGTTCACCGCTGCGCCAGGTGCTGGAAGCGGTCAAGGCCAATACCGGCTGGGACGATCCGCAGGCCAATGACGTGGACGGGGACGCCAGCGGCAAAACGCAGGACAAGAGCTTCTGGGGGCGTGCCATGAGCGTCTTCGACAGTGGCGATGGCGGTGCCACGGTGGATCTGGCGACACTGCCGAAGATCAACGATGGGGCGCTAACTCGTCACTTCCGCCCGGTGGCGCGAATGCTCGCTGCCGATGAGGCCACCGGCAGCGACAATTCCGTGCTCAATCAGTATCTGCTCGATCTGCGTCAGCTCAAGGTGCGAGTCGACAATGTCCGTAGCGCCCAGGACGTCGGCCGCAGCAGTAAATCACTGATTATGGCGACGCTTTCGGGGCGGCCGACCGAGATCAACGGGCTGCGCAATTTTGTAGCATCCCGTGTGGATACTTCCCGTGCACCGCTGGTCAAGGCGCTCGAGCCGTTGTTCCGAGTCCCCGTCGAGGACACCTGGAAGGCGCTCAACGATCCCGCCAAGAACCAGCTCAATGCGGCCTGGGACGACAAGATCGTCACACCCTGGGACCAGATGGTCGCCGGGCGCTACCCGGTCAGCGATTCGGTCAACGAAGCTTCGGTTCGCGACCTGGAGTATTTCATCGACCCGGACCAGGGGGCGCTGTCTCAGTTCCGTCAGGAGGAAATTGGCGACCTCGCCGGTTCCGGCAGCGGCCAACGCTCGCCGATGGTCGACCCACGCATGCTCTCCAGCATCGATGATGCCACCGCGCTTGGACAGGTCATAGATAGTCTTTCCGATCTACGCAATGGCTTCGAGCTGCAGATGAATCCGACCGCGGGGCTGACCGACATCATTCTGACCATCGACGGTCAGCGCCTGCATTATCGTAACAACACCCAATCCTGGGAGCGGTTGATCTGGCCGGGCGACGGCGAATCCTTCGGTGCGCGCATGGATATCGTCAATCGGAACGGGCAGCGCCACACCGTATTCGATTATCCCAACCGGTGGGGATTTCTGCGCATGATCGAGAGTGCTCGTATCACGCCAATCGACAGCGCTCGGCAGCGATTCAGCTGGCGCACCTATATGGGCACGGTGAGCTTCGATGTGCGCAATTTCGGCGGGGTGAAAATATCGGATCTGCGTCGAATCAAGTCGCTGAGCATCCCAACGATGAGTCGATGACGGTAGCAACAGGGCGTTGGAAATAGCGCGAAAGCCATAGGCCCGGGATGCAGGACGCGGGTCGGTAACGATGCAACGGGATAGGCGATGAGAAGGAAGTCTGCATGATCGGCTGCTTTGGCAAGATTCCCGCGAAAGCCGATTTCGTGGGGGTGAACGCCGCCGGTACGGTGATTCAGGAACTCGATCAGTGGTTGCAGAGCGCGCTGGTGCAATTTCTTGATCATGAGGACTGGATGCATCGGTTCGATGCGCTGCCGGTCTGTTTCTTCCATTATCACGCTCGCAACGGTAGCGACGTGATGGGCGCGATGATCAGCTCGGGCGATGCCTCCGGTCGCCGCTATCCGTTCTTCATTTTCCAGATGTTGAAAACGGAAGGGCGGCAGTCGGTGCTGCCTTACCTGCATACGCTGGGCGAAATCTTTGCCGGCCAGGCTCGAGACATCCTGACCGATTCCGTACACGGCTCGGTGCCGATTGACCCGACCGTAGCGATCGAGGATCTACGACGTTGGACCGATCAGGACTTGACGCTCTACCAGCGCATTCACGAGCGGTTTCTGCAGGATTACAGCTTCGACGACATCTCGCGGGCGCTGGAGTGGGGCTGGCCGGAATTCATCGGCAACGCCAGTTTGCACCGCTTGTACTACGCCCTGGAAAGCTGGCGGGCCGGCAGCACGCTCGCGGTGCTGCTTCCATTGCCGGCGGAGCGAGGCCTGAAGAGGCCGGTTGCAGACCTTTGGCAGCAATGGCTTGGTAGCGCCTGCCATGGCGGTGCTCCGGTCATGAGTTTGTTGATCGATGATTTCATGCGCCCTCGTTTGTTGCTGATGCCGGTGTGGCGCAGCGCCGAGGCGTTTTTTGAAGTGCTGTCGAATCCCGGTGACCGCCGGCTTTGTATCGACGTGCTGGCGCCGTTCGCTGATGGCGAGCCGCATCCCGGGACCTTGTCGTTACCGGATACCCGACTGAGCCTGGCCGATTTCATGTCCCAATTTCCGCGCAGCCGTCAGGCGTCGTGAATGGGCAACAGTGAGCAGATGGACTGATGAAACGTTTGAAATTCGCTTATCTGAAATACGCTTTCTTCAAGTATCAGCCCTACATTCTGGGGTTGTTGTTCTTCGCGGCCATTTTTCTGGTATGGCGGCTCGGGGTGGCGCTCGGCTTTTCGTCGCTTGCCAGCTTGCTGACCGGCATCGTTGCATTCCTGCTCGCCTCGGCACTCTATGTGCTGCTGCTCTACCGGGGAGTAGGGCAAAAGCGCAACCTCGAGCATTTACTGATGGACGACGCCGATGCGGCAGTTCTCGAGGCCAGCCCTCAGGATCGTGAAGAGATCAGCCTGCTCCGCGAGCGGCTGTTGACGACGATCGAGCGCTTGAAAAAAAGCGGCAAGGGTAAGGGGAAGCGGGGCAGGGACGCGCTCTACGCGCTGCCGTGGTACATGATCGTCGGCCAGCCGGCGGCCGGCAAAAGCACCATGGTTTATCAGTCCGGTCTCAATTTTCCCTTCGCCGAGAGAGAGAACGCTCGGGTCGCCGGAATGGGCGGTACGCGACACTGCGACTGGTTTTTCAGCTCGGACGCGATCCTGCTGGATACTGCGGGTCGATACATGAACAGCGAGGAGGAGGCCGGTAAGTGGAAGGGCTTTCTGTCTTTGCTCAAGCAGCATCGGCGAGACTGTCCGCTCAATGGCTTGATCGTCGCGGTCAATATCAGTGATGTAGTCCAGGCCAGTGATACTCAGCGCAACAATCTGGCACGGCGTCTGCGTGAGCGGATTCAGGAGGCTCGCGAGCATCTGGAGGCGCGCCTGCCGATCTATCTGGTCTTCACCAAGTGCGACCTGATCGAGGGTTTCACCACTTTCTTCGAACGTCTCGACCCGCAGCGCCAAAGCGACGTGCTCGGGCACACCTTTGCGCACCGGCAACCTGGCGATGTGAACTGGAGCCAACAGTTCGATACCGCACTGGAAAAGCTTTGCCAGCATTGGCTGCAGATGGGTGATGACGAAATCGTGCAGCGCGATGTCGTCGATACGCGTCGAGAGGTCGCTGCCTTTCGTTTCCCGCTCGAACTGGCTGCCTTGCGCGAACCGCTGACTCGCTTCGTCGAGGCGTTGACCAACGCCAATCCCTACCAGAGCGCGCCTTTGCTGCGAGGCTTCTATTTCGTCAGCGCGCTGCAGGAAGGCGACGCCATCGAGGGGGAGCATGCCGGTCGCATCGGTCGTCATTTCTCTCTGGCCAAGCCGGAATCGTTGACCGGCGAGCGCACCAATCATCCGTTCTTTATCGCCAACCTGTTTCGTCAGGTCATCATTGCCGATCAGCATCTCGCAGCCCTCTACTCGAGTGACGTGCGTGGTCGGCGTCGCAAGCTGCGCTGGACACTGGCGGCAGGCATTTTCGGCGCTATCTGCTGCGCGCTCTGGATCACCTCCGCGGTGCGCAATCATGGCGAGATCGCTGCCATGTCCGTGACCTTTGCCGATGCCGTAGAACAGGATGATCAACATCCCGAACGGTATGCACGCTGGTCGAGCCTGGATGCGCTGCGGGATTGGGGAAGCCACTACTATCAGCGTCGGCAGGGCGATGGGGTGCCGTGGTCGATGGGATGGGGGCTATATCAGGGAGACAGAATCGAGCCGGCAATCCGTGAGCGCTATTTCGATCAGCTGCAACCGGTGATGTTGGAGCCAGTCGAGCAGAACCTGACTCGTTCGCTGTTCACGCTGACCACCATTGATGTCTACCGGCGGAACAGCGATGAACTGCATGCCGTCGAAGGGCCGGAAACTGTCGCTCCTTACGCGCGACCTCGCGATAACAGCGCGGATTCGCTAGCCAAATTCGGGCGTTCCACGCTGGATACCTATCTGATGATGTCCGATCTCGATCGCGCCGACATCGATTCTGACGTACTGCGCGCTCAGCTTCCGGCTTTCTGGTATCCCGATATTCAGCACCGAACCGGCACCACGATCGACGAGAATCAGGTCGACTATCGTTATGCGGGTCGTCAGATCGATTTCTACAGCGCTCAGGTGCAGGAAAACGATGCCCCGAGAATCTCCGCCAATGCCTTCCTGATATCCAGCAGCCGCAATTACATCGACAGCCTGCTGGAGCAGACTCTGACCAGCTCGGAAACCATCGTTCTGGAGTCCGACACGTTGTTTGCCTTCGGGCGCGGCGACTATTCGGGGCTGCAGGCAGCAGGGCAGAAGGAACTGGATGAGCTGGCCGAGCGCCTGCTCAATACCCAGGATCTCGGCCAGATTCTGATCACCGGTCATGCCGACCCAATTGGTAATGAGCGGGCCAACCAGCAGCTCTCGCTCCAGCGTGCCATGACCATCCGTCAGTACCTCATCGGTAAGGGCGTGCCTGCAGGGTTGATCGAGGCGAAAGGAGCTGGCAGCGAACGCCCGCTAGTGACCTGTGATCGCGGTCAATCGCGTGCGGCGTTGATCGATTGTCTGGCGCCCAATCGGCGGGTAGAGATCGAGGTCAGAAAGCAGGAATGAGTAGGCGATCGGTTAACGATAAATCGCAATGTGTAACGAAATATATAAAATGTAGTTAAGTGTGTTAATCGGCTTTAAAAGTAAAAATAGGGCTATATAATCTGGGTTAAGTGAGGATTTGTGAAAAACTGCACACGGAGATGTCATTCTGAAACAGTTCAGGCTGTGTAGGAAATTGGATATATATGGCATGGCCAATTTCCTAACATCCGACGTTCTGGATGACGCTATTTCGCTGTAATGGGCGATTGTTATTTGAGTGATGCTGTTTTTTACTTTTAAAAAACAACTGTTTGTTTGACCGCTACGTTTTCATCGCCGATGAATTGGTGATGTCAGGTTGGCAAAGAGATGCTGCTCATGGGGTCGGGCTCAGGCTTCCATTCATGAGGGCGTCATCCCGTAGGTAGGAAACTAGGAGAACTGAGAAAATGGCTTTTGATGCTTACCTCAAAATCGATGGCATTCCCGGTGAGAGTCTGGATGACAAGCACACGGATTGGATCGAACTTAAGAGCTTCGACTTTGGTGCTAGCCAAGCAACTTCCGCAACGGCCAGTTCCTCTGGGGGCGCCTCTGCCGAACGTGTCAATCTGAGTGAATTCCGCATTCAGAAGTTCGTCGACAAGGCTTCTGCCAAGTTGTTCGAGTCCTGCTGTAAAGGTCAGCACATCAAGGAAGTCGTGCTCCACGTCAACCGCGCCGGTGGTGACAAAGTGCGTTACATGGAAGTGAAGCTGGAAGAAGTCATCGTTTCCTCCACGGAAATGGAAGGGACTTCTACGTCTACCGGTTTCGAGCAGAACGATAGCGAAGACCGCCATGATCTGCCGTACGAAACCGTCAAGTTCAACTACGCGCGGATCAAGATCACTTACACCCAGCAGAAGCGTTCCGATGGCCAGGGCGGCGGCAACGTCGCAGGCGGTTGGGATCGCACTCGCAACAAGGTCTACGCCTAAGTTGCTTCGCCGCTCTTCGGAGCGGCTATCGACATGCTCACCGGTCATGGCGGCGAACGGTGAGCATGTTCTTGATTGGTTTTGCTATTCGTCCTGCCGTGCAGGTAAGAAGCTCGATGAATGGCCATCGTTGATTGACCCAGGCAGGCCGCAGGGGCTTTCGGGCCCATGCCACAGCGCTCCGGCAGGAACCGATGCGTGTCCCGTTTGGCTGCTGCCTTTCTGCGTGAATCAATGCCGCCGCTGGTCGGACGACGCCGTAGTCCGCCACGGCCTTCAATGCGTGTGAGGTCGAAGATATGGAGCAACTCGGCGAGCTTTCCATCGATGCGCTTCTCGCGCCCATCGAGGGCGGTAGCCATGGTGGTAGCGGGGAGGATCTGACATTTTCGATACTGTTCGATCAGATCAAGGAGGCGCGTCGAGCCGACCCGACCTACCTGCCCCAAGGCGAGTGGCAGACGGAGCTCAAACAGTCTGACTGGGGCCAGGTGGTTAATCTGACCAGCGAGGCGTTAGCGGAGCAGAGCAAGGACCTGCAACTGGCCGGCTGGCTTTGCGAGGGGCTGGTACATCGAGAAGGCTTCGATGGGATCCGGTTTGGCTTGGCCCTGACAACACGTCTTATCGACGAGTACTGGGAATCGCTCTATCCCGAAATCGACGAAGATGATCTCGATGAGCGCGCCGCGCGGCTGGGATGGCTGGTCGATACCCTGGTCAACGTTGTGCGCACACTGCCGCTGGTCGCCGGCGACGGCTATAGCCTGGCCGACTACGACGAATCCCGTCAGGTAGAGAACCAGGCCCGTAACGACCCGGATGCGATGGATCGGGCGCTGGGCGAGGGCAAGATCAACGACGAGATCTTTCAGCGTTCCGTCGTTCTCAGCAGTACGGCATTTCTACAGGAGCGGCACGCTGCTATCGCTGCGTCACTGGTATCGCTGGCGCAATTGGATGGAGTCAGCGACCAGCGTTTCGGCCGCGATGCCCCGAGTTTTTCCTCCCTCGAAAAAGTGTTGGTCCAGTGCCGCGATCTCACCGAGAAGCTGCTGCGTGAGCGTGGTGCCGGTATCGCGGTGGAGGATGAAGCTGCGGCTATCGCCGAGGCGGAAGCCGAAGCGCCGGGACGCCTCGAGCCCAGTTTTACGGCGCCCGCTACCGAGCCCGGCGGTGAGCTGCGGACCAAACCCAAGAGCCGCGACGAAGCCTTCGAAATGCTCAATGGTGTGGCACGCTACTTCAAGGAGCGCGAGCCCCACAGTCCGGTGCCGTATCTGATCGAGCGTGCCGTGAAGTGGGGCCGCATGCCGCTGGAAGAGTGGCTCAAGGATGTGATCAAGGACAACGGTGTCATCGATAACATTCGCGACACGCTGGGCACGCAGTCCAAGGATGACGACTACTGACCATGTCTCGCGCCTCGATTTTTGATCTGCTTCATCAGCGCCAGCAGCCCATCGAGCCAGTCGAAGAGCCGAGTTCGGCGCGGAACGATTATGACGCCGGTAGGCTCCGACTCCTCGATGGCGTGGCGTTGACCGCGTCTGGGTTCGTCGGCGCTGGCGCCGTGCCGGAGGCGCAATCGCCGGCACTCTCTTCTTCCCTCCATGGCCCGGACGGTTTTCGGCTGCTGGTTCATCGGATCGCTGATGTCATGCCGGTTCAGGAGCTTCGGCTAGGGCGTTTCGAAGCCAAGGCATTGAGGCTCCATGAGCTGGTTCAGACGATCGTGATCGAAGCGCTGATGATGCTCGAGTCGCTGCCGGAAGATACCGCCTTCGATGTCGTGCTGACTGCGCCAATGCGCTCGCCGGAGGCGGCTGCCATCGTCGTCGAGCACCTACGAGCCGCCATCGTCGAAACACAATACGCTTCGGCGTTGGGGGAGATTCACCGCACCTCGCAAGATGGCGACCCGCATACCGTGTTGGGCGTCGGCGATAGCGGTGGAATGCCTCACGTGCTGTGGATCAGCGCGGATTCGCTGCTCAACGACGAAGACGTCGCGTCGATGCAGCATCGTCGCCTACTGGGGCGCTCCTCGAATAGCGCAGGCCTGTATGTGGGAGAGGCCGTCATTGCGCTCCTGGTACAGCGACTACTGCCCGAAGACGATGGCTTCGACACCGGTTGGCAAATCGAGAAAGGCGTGACCCACGATCATCCGGCTCGGGCGACGCGGCGCGATCATGCCAAACGCCAGGCCTTGATCGAGCTGTTATCGGACGCCTGGCCCTTGGCCGCGACGACTTCGGCAGCTGGGTTCGGTGATGCCGAAACATCGGATGCTTCTGCCGACGAGGTCGGCGCAAGCACTTCGCCGGCACGGGTCGTCATCGATGCGATGGGCCTACCCGGCAGAGCGGTGGAAATCGGTAGTGCGCTGATCGAGCGTTGGCCCGAGATCGACATGATCGATGACGGCATCGGCATCGATCAATTCTGTGGATGGCCGGGCGAGGCGGTGACGGCGCTGGCCTTGGCGCTGGCGATCGCACCGCTATCGCCAGTGGAAAGCGCGTTGGTTCTCAGTGTGGAAGGCGAAACCCGTTCGACGGCCTGGCGCTTACAATCCTGCGCGGCCTTGGCCGCGCAGTCAGGCAATCACTCGTGACCGCTGTCGCCGTTGTGTGACGAGATCAGCGAGGCGCCGCAAGCGGTCTTATGGCCATGCAGTGCCACCGGCTTGCCGTTGATTTTCATGGTCGGATGACCTTCGACGATGGCATTGGTGCTGCCGTGACCGTCCTTTGGGCAGGTGACCTTGTCGCCAACACAGGCAACCGGTTTGCCGTCGATCAGGTAATTGCTCTGCGCGGTAATGACTTTGCCGCCGTGGCTGGTGGCGTCACCGAGTACAACGATGCCTTTCATCGATCCGGGCTTCCTGGCAAGTGTGAGAGGTCGAGCCCGGCCAAGCGGACTCATCAACGAGCGTTAATTTAGCCATCGACACCGTGGCGGTACAAGCAGCGGGTGGTGGGATGGCGGAGAGGCCAAGATGGCAGAGACGATGCTGGATAGTTTGCTCGACACCTTCGATATCGGGCTGTCGCAGTCCCAGCGGCTGCTGACGCTGGAGATCGCCGGGGCTTCGTTGCTGCCGCATCGGCTGGTTGGCGAAGAGCGGGTGAGCGAACCGTTCACCTACACCCTCGACTGCATCTCCCAGCAGGGTGACATCGAACTCAAGACGTTGATGGCGCAGCCGGCCAACCTGTCGATTCTGCAGGCCGACGGCAGCTATCGCCGCCTGCACGGCCTGGTTTCCGAGGCAGCACTGCTGGGCGAAGACGGCGGCGTCACCTACTACCAGCTCACGCTGGTGCCGTGGCTTTCGATGCTGAAGCTCGGCCGCGACAGCCGGATCTTCCAGGACCGCTCGGTGGTCGAGGTGCTGACCCAGGTGTTCGACGGCCATGCGCTGGCCAAGGGCCGCTACCGCTTCGACCTGCGTCGCGACTATCCCGCGCGCAGCTACTGCGTGCAGTACCGAGAGAGCGACTTCAACTTCATCAGTCGCCTCTGCGAGGAAGAAGGCCTCTTTTACTATTCAGAGTTTGC
>NZ_MSDP01000101.1:0-295 GCF_001937155.1 Salinicola sp. MH3R3-1
CCCGGGCCAGCCGCCGCGGTAATACGGAGGATCCAAGCGTTATCCGGAATCATTGGGTTTAAAGGGTCCGTAGGCGGTTTGGTAAGTCAGTGGTGAAAGCCCATCGCTCAACGGTGGAACGGCCATTGATACTGCCAGACTTGAATTATTAGGAAGTAACTAGAATATGTAGTGTAGCGGTGAAATGCTTAGAGATTACATGGAATACCAATTGCGAAGGCAGGTTACTACTAATGGATTGACGCTGATGGACGAAAGCGTGGGTAGCGAACAGGATTAGAAACCCCTGTAGTCC
>NZ_MSDP01000102.1:0-307 GCF_001937155.1 Salinicola sp. MH3R3-1
CCGCCTTCGTCCACTATGGCCGGCGAGTCGTTGACCGATAGGGCGAATTCCGCAGCGTGTTGATTGTGCTGCAGAATTCTTCGCCGCCGTTTTGAAGATTCGTGTGCATCAGCCTTGACGCAAAGGACTCAACGCGTATACTACGCCGCGTGCTGAAGGATGGTCCCCGATAGCTCAGTTGGTAGAGCAAATGACTGTTAATCATTGGGTCACAGGTTCGAGTCCTGTTCGGGGAGCCAATGCGATGATGTTCTTCCCCGCAAGATGCTTTCCCTCCGTTTGATGTTTGTTTCGCATGATCCTCTTT
>NZ_MSDP01000103.1:0-734 GCF_001937155.1 Salinicola sp. MH3R3-1
GCCGACGGCAGCTACAGCTTCACGCCGGGTGCCGACTTCGACAGTCTGGCCGCGGGCGAAAGTCGCGACGTCACCTTCAGCTACACCGCCACCGATAACGATGGCGGCGTGAGTGAACCCAAGACTGTCACGATCACCGTCACGGGCACCAACGATGAGCCGGTGGCCGAGGCGGATATCCAGACTACCGGCGAGAACACCGTTCTCAGTGGGCAGGTTCCGGCCGCGGCCGATGTCGATGGCACCATCGCCAGCTACGCGCTCGACACTGGCGTGGGCCAAGGCAATGGTAGCCTTAGCTTCCAGGCCGACGGTTCCTACACCTTCACCCCGGGCGCCGACTTCGACAGTCTGGCCGCGGGAGAGAGCCGCGACGTCACCTTCAGCTACACCGCTACCGATAACGACGGTGGGGGCAGTGCACCGAAGACGGTGACCATCACCGTGACCGGCACCAACGACGCGCCGGTGGCCGTCGCTGATACCCAGACCACCGGTGAGAACGCTACTCTCAATATCGCCGCGGCCCAGGGCGTGTTGGCCAACGACAGCGATGTCGATGGCGGCACGCTGAGCGTCAGCGCGGTCAACGGCGTAACAGGTAGCGTGGGGCAGGCGATTGCCGGCTCCAACGGCGGCACCTTTACGCTGAACGCGGATGGCTCCTACAGCTTCAATCCGGGTACGGCGTTCGATCGCCTGACCGCGGGTCAGACCGACAAGACGCAGATCAG
>NZ_MSDP01000104.1:0-969 GCF_001937155.1 Salinicola sp. MH3R3-1
CGGCGATGGTGCCATCGACATCCGTCGCTGCCGGTACCTGACCGGTCAGCAGCGTGTTCTCTTCTGTCGTGGCCGCAGCCGCCTGAGCCACCGGCTCATCGTTGGTGCCGGTGACGGTGATGGTGACAGTCTTGGGTTCACTCACGCCGCCATCGTTATCGGTGGCGGTGTAGCTGAAGGTGACGTCGCGACTTTCGCCCGCGGCCAGACTGTCGAAGTCGGCACCCGGCGTGAAGCTGTAGCTGCCGTCGGCGTTGAAGCTGAGACTGCCGTTGCCCTGACCCACGCCGGTGTCGAGTGCGTAGCTGGCGATGGTGCCATCGACGTCACTTGCTGCTGGAACTTGCCCGCTGAGAACACTGTTCTCTTCCGTCGTGGCCGTGCCTGCCTGAGCGACCGGGGCGTCGTTGGTACCGGTGACGGTAATGGTGACCGTCTTCGGTGCACTGACGCCGCCATCGTTGTCGGTGGCGGTGTAGCTGAAGGTCACGTCGCGGCTCTCGCCCGCGGCCAGACTGTCGAAGTCGGCACCCGGCGTGAAGGTGTAGGAACCGTCGGCGTTGAAGTTCAGCGTTCCGTTGCCGGTACCGACATCCGTCGCCAGGTCGTAACCGGCTATCGTGCCATCGACGTCACTCGCCGCCGGCACCTGCCCACTGAGAACGCTGTTCTCGCCGGTGGTCCGGGTATCGGCGACGGCCACCGGCGCATCGTTGGTGCCGGTCACGGTGATCGTCACCGTCTTGGGCTCGCTAACGCCGCCGTCGTTATCGGTGGCGGTGTAGCTGAAGGTCACGTCACGGCTCTCACCGGCAGCCAGACTGTCGAAGTCGGTGCCGGGCGTGAAGCTGTAGGAGCCGTCGGCGTTGAACGTCAGGCTGCCGTTGCCGGCACCGACATCCGTCGACAGGTCGTAACCCACGATCGTACCGTCAACATCGGTCGCTGCCGGCACTTGACCACTGAGAA
>NZ_MSDP01000105.1:0-646 GCF_001937155.1 Salinicola sp. MH3R3-1
TTAGGCCTGCCGCCAGCGTTCAATCTGAGCCATGATCAAACTCTTCAGTTTAAAGTCTGATAGTCCTTACTTCTCTCATCCCGAAGAACAAGAAGAAAAGCGGACCAAACTTGGTTCAAGGTCAAACGAATCTTGACGAGTCGCTTGCCTCGATATGTCGTGACTGGCTGTCACGCGAGAACAAGCGCCCACATCAATTACCTGATCGATTGTTAAAGAGCGTCCTTACTTGAAGCGCTTTGCTTCTGCCATCGAACCCAAGTGCTTGTCAGCGCTTGTTTTCTGGGCCGCCGTAAGGAGTGGCGTATTTTAAGGATCTGGGTGAGGATGTCAACGTCTTTCTTGTCGAATCCTGCCTGGCGCCGTTACTGCTTGTCGGTGCCGATCCTTGAAGAACTGGGAAGCAATCTTACTGGCTTCACCGCCTTGCGTCAACCGATTTATTCAATCAAATCAAACGCTTGGAATCCTTCTCGCTGTCCCCGAAGACCTCTCTCGGCGGCAGCGGATGCGTACTTTACGGACCCGCTGCCGAGTTGGCAAGCCCTTCATGACAACTTTTTGACCCGCCTGGATTTATGCGGACCCGCTGACGGCCTCGCCGCCCTTCCTTCAGAAACCCGAACGCCCGCGCAGGGCGGGCGTT
>NZ_MSDP01000106.1:0-581 GCF_001937155.1 Salinicola sp. MH3R3-1
CTGCCTGAGCGACCGGCGCATCGTTGGTGCCGGTGACGGTGATGGTGACCGTCTTCGGTGCACTGACGCCGCCGTCGTTATCGGTGGCGGTATAGCTGAAGGTCACGTCGCGACTTTCGCCGGCGGCCAGAGCGTCAAAGTCAGTGCCGGGGGCGAAGCTGTAGGAGCCGTCGGCGTTGAAGCTGAGGCTGCCGTTGCCCTGACCTACGCCGGTGTCGAGCGCGTAGCTGGCGATGGTGCCATCGACATCGGTCGCTGCCGGAACCTGCCCGCTGAGAACGCTGTTCTCGCCGGTAGTCTGGGTATCGGCGACGGCCACCGGCGCGTCGTTGGTACCGGTCACCGTTACGGTCAGCGTCGAGGTGGCGGTGCCACCCTGGCCGTCGCTGACGGTGTAGCTGATCTGGGTCTTGTCGGTCTGACCCGCGGCCAGGCGATCGAACGCCGTGCCCGGATTGAAGCTGTAGGAGCCATCCGCGTTCAGCGTGAAGGTCCCGCCATTGGAGCCGGTGATGGCCTGCCCCACGCTGCCCGCCGCGCCGTTGACCGCGCTGACGCTCAGCGTGCCGCCATCGACATAG
>NZ_MSDP01000107.1:0-680 GCF_001937155.1 Salinicola sp. MH3R3-1
GATGCCTGACGATGATTGGGGCGGCCATCCGTGGGCCGGCACTCCGGGACTCTCCATGGGGGGCCCCTAAACTCATGGGGAGACCCCTAAACGAATGAACCCCGACCAGCGGCCGGGGTTCGAAATCAATGCGCTATCGGCTCTGGTTTTCTTTCCGGCATAAAAAAACCCCAGCCTGTTGGCTGGGGTTTCGGATAGATGCCTGACGATGACCTACTCTCGCATGGGGAGACCCCACACTACCATCGGCGCTAAGCGGTTTCACTACTGAGTTCGGCATGGATCAGGTGGTTCCCGCTCGCTATGGTCGTCAGGCAAAACTGACGTCGGAATGATGGGCCTTCACGGCTTACCCAACCCTCATTCCAACCGATTCGGATCATGCTGACTGAGATAGATCTCATTACCTGCCCGCTCTACGAGGCAGCGCGTATCCTGCGTTGTCGGTGATCGTTCACCGATCCGACTTTGCCCTTTCTTGCCACGTGGCTCTCTTTCACCACTCCGGCTTCAGCAAAGTCTTGCAAACCCCTTGGGGTTATATGGTCAAGCCTCACGGGGTATTAGTACACGTTAGCTCAACGCCTTGCAGCGCTTCCACACCGTGCCTATCAACCAGCTAGTCTTGCTGGACCCTTTAGGAGACTCTAGGTCTCGGGGAGATCTCATCTTGAAGGAGG
>NZ_MSDP01000013.1:0-11286 GCF_001937155.1 Salinicola sp. MH3R3-1
AGTGTCCTTATGGACGTGGAGGTTCAAGTCCTCTTCCGGGCACCATTCCAAGGGAGTTTTTCGGACTCCTGGCAGCACCGATACATGACACGCCCAGGTGGCGGAATTGGTAGACGCGCTAGCTTCAGGTGCTAGTATCCTTACGGATGTGGAGGTTCAAGTCCTCTCCTGGGCACCACGTGTCATGTAACAGTCGGCAGCACTCCCCCGCTAACGACGGCTTTGACGTAACGCTTTCCCATCTTGATTTTTCGTCGTTTCCGACCCTTGTTTACATCCAGATCGTTCTTTGCATCCAGATCGTCGCTGGCTCGATGAATTCGCGAGTAGACGACCGGTTTGCCAAGCGGCCGACATCGGCAACCTTCAGCGCCGACTCCATTCCACGGCTACTGATAGCGTCCGGGCCGAGTCGAGACCGCTTCCAGCCCCCAACCGCTCTTTTCCACCTTTCCTTCCAACTGACGCTCGATCGGATCAGCCAGTTGCGGAAAGAAGTCCAGCCCGGTTCGAGCCTCGATTTCGTCGATGGTGATCACGAACCGCGCCAGCGGTTCGTCGCCCGTGACGTCCTGCGGCATCAGAAATGCCAGCGCTTTCGGCGTCTTGCCCGGCACGACCAATATCTTGTAGAAGCCCACGGGCACCTGCGAGAACCCGACACGGTGCAGCAGCTGGTCATCGAAGACCGGCCCGGTCACGACCCGAACGCTGCCAAAACGCGGCACGAAATCGTCGATGACCGCCTCTTCCAGGCGCTGCCATAGCTGTCGATTGAGCTTGGGTCGCTGCGGCGTGATATTGGTCATCAGGAAACTGTCCAGCTGGCCTTCGCGCCCATGAACGACCGCCATGGCATAGTTCGGCGCCAGATGACCGCGATCGTAACCGCTGCGGGCGTAGTCGTCGCCGGAAATCGGCCACAGGCTGCGCCAGTCGGATTGGAAATGATCGGGGCGCGGCAGACTATGCGGATTGTCGACCCGATTCAGCGTGTAGCCCACCCACAGCGGCTCGGCCCGCACATCCGACCAGCCGACCAGAAAGCCGTCGTTTCGCAGCACCCGATTCCAGCCTCGCCAGTCGTTCCATTGCCAGTCGGGAACACCCATCCAGCTCAGCTGATCGCGGACGCCGCCTTCGTGCCAATACCACAACCCGCTAATGACCACGACGAAGATCAATCCGATTCGAGACGAACGAGCCAGCTGACCCAGCAGCCCTCGCCGTTGACGACGCGCCATCCCGACCTAGAGACCGACGGAGAACATGGCGTCGAGATCGTGGCGCGAATGCACCTGCATGGCATTGAGCGTTTCGGTATCGCGGATGCCTTCGACCTCCATCAGCCGCTCGGTCACCAGCGCGGCCAGCGATTCGAAATCGCGGGTGCGAGCGATGGCGATCAGATCGTAGCGACCGCAGGTCGAATAGACCTCGCTGATTCCCTCGAGATCCGCCAGACGCTCGGCCACGCCACGAATTCGGCCTTTTTCCACGTTGATCAGAATAACGGCGTTCTGCATTTCCCTCTCCTATCGATCCAGCCCAGCAATCCAGCCCAGTGATCCAGTCCAGCGACCCAGCCACCGATCCGGCTATCGGCCTGCCCGGCGCGCCAGATCTCGCGATCCGCGGGCCAGTAATGAAGTTGACGGCGCGAGTATATCAGCTCCGTGATCCATCGCCTCGTCGCGCCAATAGCCAGCAACCGATCCGATCAGCGCTGGCTTGCAACCCGACAAGTCCACTCGGCGCGGCTCGCCAATCGGTTGTGGACGTTTCACGTCACGTCGCATAATTTCCGGAGAGCGAGATCATTTCAGCGATGGGAAGTCACGAGCGGCGAGGCGCAGAATGTCGATCCAGGAGAGGGCAATGAAAACGAGACAGCAGAGTCACGCCACTGCCGAGAGCGGCGTGACGGATATCAAGCGTCGCCGCTTTCTGCAACGCGGCGTCTGCGCATCCGGTTTGGTGCTGCTGGGGTGGCAGGCTGTCCCGGCACTGGCCCAGCAGAAGCCAATGCTCGACCCCGAATCCTACCCGGCCCGCGCGCTCGACTATGTCCAGGATGCCGAAGAAGCGAGCGACCGTGACGCCTACCGAGCGGGCCAGCGCTGTGACAACTGCGAGTTCTTCACCGCCGGGACGCAGGTTTGCGGCCTGTTTCCCGATCATCGAGTCGCCAGCCAGGGCTGGTGCAGCAGCTGGACGAGCAGTGACTCCTGAGCGCGCCGAGCGGCTTGATCCTGGCGTCTGACCCTGGCGTTTGCGCCGTGCGATCGCGACGTCACGCCGACTCTCGCGCCGGTTCCGGGATCGGCCATTGATAGCGGCGCACGACGTCGCCTCCTTCCATCGACTCGAGCTTGATCGGAAATCCCCAAAGCTGATGCAGATAGCGCATCACGGGAAACAGACTCTGCCCCAGAGGACGGCGCCGATCCTGCACGTGACGTAGCGTCAGCGAGCGGTCTCCGCGGATATCGGCTTCCCAGACCTGGATATTGGGCTCCCGCGCCGACAGCGCGTACTGCACGCTCAGCGCTTCGCGGATGCGTCGATAGCCGCGGTCGTCGTGAATCGCCTCGATCTGGAGGCTATCGTCACGGTCGTCGTCGACCAGACTGAACAGCTTCAGATTGCGGATCACGGTGGGAGAGAGAAACTGCTGGATGAACGACTCGTCCTTGAAGTTCTGCATCGCGAAATGCAGCGTCTCCAGCCAGTCGCTGCCGGCGATATCCGGAAACCATTCACGATCCTCGCTGGTCGGCGCCTGACAGATACGCTTGATGTCGCTGAACATCGCGAAGCCCAGCGCATAGGGATTGATCCCGTTGAAGTAGGGGTTGTCGAAGCCCGGCTGGCTGACGACCGACGTGTGCGACTGCAGGAACTCGAGCATGATGCCCTCGTCGATCTGGCCATCGTCGTACAACCGATTCATCAGGGTGTAGTGCCAGAACGTCGCCCAGCCTTCGTTCATCACCTGGGTCTGACGCTGGGGATAGAAATACTGCGCCAGCTTGCGCACGATGCGCACGATCTCGCGCTGCCAGGGCTCCAGCAGCGGCGCGTTCTTCTCGAGAAAGTAGAGCAGATTCTCCTGCGGTTCACTGGGGTAGTGGCCATGACGATGCAGGCCCAGGGGGTCGTTTTCGTGATCGTGCAGCGGTTCCCGGGCGAGCTCGCTCACCGCCAGCGGGATCGTGCTCCAGAGTCGATTGACCTGAGTCTGCAGGTACGCCTCGCGGTCCTCCTGGCGGCGCGCCTCCTCCTCGGCGGAGATCGACGAGGGCCGCTTGTAGCGATCGACGCCGTAGTTCTGCAGCGCATGGCAGGCATCGAGAAGCTGCTCGACCGCCTCGACACCGTGACGCTCCTCGCACTGGGCGATGTACTTGCGCGCGAACACCAGGTAATCGACGATCGCCGAAGCATCGGTCCAGGCGCGAAACAGGTAGTTGCCCTTGAAGAAGGAGTTGTGACCGTAGCAGGCGTGGGCGATGACCAGCACCTGCATCATCAACGAGTTCTCCTCCATCAGATAGGCGATACAGGGATCGGAGTTGATCACCAGCTCATAGGCCAGCCCCATCTGACCGCGCCGGTAAGCCTGTTCCACCGACAGGAACTGCTTGCCGAACGACCAGTGGTGATAGCCGATCGGCATGCCCACGCTGGCGTAGGCGTCCATCATCTGCTCGGAGGTGATGACCTCGATCTGATTGGGATAGGTCTCCAACCGATACTCTTCGGCCAGTTTGGCGATGGCACGCTCATAGGCTTCGAGCGTCTCGAAATTCCAGTCCGAACCGGTAGCTATGGGCTTGCGTTGCGTCATCGCTGCGTTCCTCCTCGCTGCGTTCCGTCTGACCCCAAGACTGATATCAGCTCTGGGCGCGCTGTCGGAAAAGCTCACGAAAGACCGGGTAGATATCTTCCGCCTGGACGATCTGCTGCATGGCGAAGCGCTCGGGATAGGCCGCTCTGACCGTGTCGTAGGCTTCCCAAAGCGCCTGATGAGCGTGGGGTGTGATCTCCACGTAGGTGAAGTACTGCAATTTTCGCATCAGCGATTCGTCGAGCCGTTCGAGACAGGTCGATGAGTCGTCGTCCCAGTTGTCGCCATCGCTGGCCTGGGCCACGTAGAGATTCCACTGCTCCGGCGCGTAGCGCGCCTCGATGATCTCGTCGACCAGCGTCAGTGCACTCGAGACGATGGTGCCGCCGGTCTCCCGCGAGTAGAAGAACTCCTCCTCGTCGACCTCCTTGGCCACGGTATGGTGGCGCACGAACACCAGTTCGACCTTCTCGTAATTGCGCTCGAGAAACAGGTAGAGCAACAGGAAGAAGCGCTTGCCGATATCCTTGTGGGCCTGGGTCATGGAACCTGAGACATCCATGATGCAGAACATCACGGCCTGGTTCGACGGCATCGGCTGGTGGGTGAGATGGTTGTATCGCAGGTCGTAGGTATCCAGAAACGGGATCGACCCGATCCGTTTCTCGAGCCGCGCGATCTCGGACTTCAGCTCGTCGATTCGCGCCGGGTTGCGCAGTACCGGATCCTTGCGCTCTTCGGCGACCAGCGCCTCCTGCGCTTCGCGAAGAGCCCGCTTCAACGGCCCGCGCATGCCGATCCGCCTGGCCTGTGCCTCGCGCATCGAACGCACGATATTGATCCGCGCCGGCACGCCCTCCTTGGAGATGCCCGCGCGCACGGGTCGGGTCTCCTCCAGTACCCGCAGCTGCTTGCGCTCGAGGTGCGGTAATTCCAGCCCGTCGAAGACGAAATCGAGAAACTCCTCCCGCGACAGCGAGAACACGAACTCATCCATGCCTTCGCCCTGACCCGATGCCTGGCCGTCGCCGCTACCTCCCCCGCCACCTCCACCGCCGGGCCGGCGTAGCCGATCACCCTCGGCGAACTCCTTGTTGCCGGGATTGACAACCGTGCGCCGCCCGCCCGGGCCATGCTGGAACGAGGGCTCGGAGATATCCTTGGTGGGAATCGAGACTCGTTCGCCACGCTCCATGTCGGTGATCGAACGTCGATTCACCGACTCCTCCACGGCGCGCTTGATGTGCGAGCGATAGCGTTGCAGAAATCGCTGACGATTGACCGCGCTCTTGTTGCGCGCATTGGGGCGTCGATCGATGAAGTAGCTCATGGCACCTCCTGCAGGCTGACCGCAGACTGCTGCGACAGCGACCACCCGAGGATGGTCTCTGCTCCGGGAGCGGCGCGGCTCGGGCCGCCACTGCCGCTCCGACGACGTCGTTTGACGCTGTTCTCTAGTGCGACTTCCGCACTCGCAGATACCACTCCGACAGCAGACGCACCTGCTTTTCGGTATAGCCGCGGCTCACCATCCGGTCGACGAAATCCTCGTGCTTGCGCTGGTCCGAGGCCGACGCCTTGGCGTTGAACGAGATCACCGGCAGCAGCTCCTCGGTGTTGGCGAACATCTTGTGCTCGATCACGCCTCTGAGCTTCTCGTACGACTGCCAGCTGGGATTCATGCCGTTGTTGTGGGCACGAGCCCGCAGCACGAAATTGACCACCTCGTGGCGAAAGTCCTTGGGATTGGAGATACCGGCGGGCTTCTCGATCTTCTCGAGATCCTCGTTGAGCGACTGGCGATCGAACAGCTCGCCGGTTTCCGGGTCGCGATACTCCTGATCCTGAATCCAGAAGTCGGCGTAGGTGACGTAACGATCGAAGATGTTCTGACCGTACTCGGTGTAGGACTCGAGATACGCGGTCTGGATCTCCTTGCCGATGAAGTCGACGTAGCGCGGCGCCAGATACTCCTTGATGAAGCGCAGATAGCGCTCGTGGACTTCCTTGGGCAGCTGCTCGCGCTCCAGCGCCTGCTCCAGCACGTAGAGCAGATGCACCGGGTTGGCGGCGATCTCGTGAGCGTCGAAGTTGAACACCTTGGAGAGGATCTTGAAGGCGAAACGCGTGGAGAGCCCGTTCATGCCTTCGTCGACACCCGCCGCGTCGCGATACTCCTGAATCGACTTGGCCTTGGGATCGGTGTCTTTGAGATTCTCGCCGTCGTAGACCCGCATCTTGGAGTAGATGCTCGAGTTCTCCGGCTCCTTGAGCCTGGAGAGCGTCGAAAACTGGGCCAGCATGCGCAGCGTATCCGGCGCGCAGGGGGCTTCGTTGAGCGACGAATGTTCCAGCAGTTTCTGGTAGATCTTGATCTCTTCGGAGACGCGCAGGCAGTAAGGCACCTTGACGATGTAGACCCGGTCGAGAAAGGCCTCGTTGTTGCGATTGTTGCGAAACTGCTGCCACTCGCTCTCGTTGGAGTGGGCCATGATGATGCCCTCGAAGGGGATCGCGCCCATACCCTCGGTGGGGTTGTAGTTGCCCTCCTGCGTGGCCGTCAGCAGCGGATGCAGCACCTTGATCGGTGCCTTGAACATCTCGACGAACTCCATCAAGCCCTGATTGGCCTTGCACAGACCGCCGGAGAAACTGTAGGCGTCCGGGTCGTCCTGGGAGTAGAGCTCCAGTTGGCGGATGTCTACCTTGCCCACCAGTGACGAGATATCCTGATTGTTCTCGTCGCCCGGCTCGGTCTTGGAGACCGCGATCTGGTTGAGGCGTGAGGGATGCAGGCGCACCACGCGGAATCGGGACAGATCGCCGCCGTACTCTTTGAGCCGCTTGGCGGCCCAGGGCGACATCGGCCCCCGCAAGTGGCGCTGGGCGATGTTGTACTCCTTCTCGAGCAGCTCGCCATCCTCTTCCGGCGAGAACAGCCCGAGCGGGGACTCGAAGACCGGCGAATCCTTGATCGCGTAGAACGGCACGCGCTCCATGAGTAATTTCAGGCGTTCGGCCAGCGAGGACTTGCCGCCCCCGACCGGGCCCAGCAGGTAGAGAATCTGCTTGCGCTCCTCGAGCCCCTGGGCGGCGTGACGAAAGTAGGAAACGATCTGCTCGATCGCCTCTTCCATGCCGTAGAACTCGGCAAAGGCGGGATAGCGTCGAATGACCTTATTGGAGAAGATTCGCGACAGGCTGGGATCCTTGGCCGTGTCGATCGTTTCCGGCTCTCCGATGGCATTCAGCATTCGTTCGGCAGCGTTGGCGTAGACCCGAGGATCCTTTCGGCACAGCTCTAGATATTCCTGCAGGCTCAATTCTTCCTGCTGAACCTGCTCGTAACGGCTCTGCACGTGATCGAAGATGCTCATGGAAGCCTCCTGGTCGTGACCCTCGACCGTACAGGACGAACGCCCTGCCAGCCGGGCTAGCTGACTATCAGCATAGACAGATGCACGAAGCGTCGGGTAGACCCATTTCGCGAGTCTTTTCAACGCAGCGTCGGAACATACGCTTTAGAACACGCTACCACGATCCGGTTTCGTTGCACGGGGAATTTGCGGGGACAAAATGCGCAACACTGCCCGATGGCAGGCAAGCAGAGGAAAAGTCAGGGAAATTTCGTTTGCGAGTCGAACAGGTGGGAACTCGGGAAGGGAACGGCGCCCGTTTGACGGACGCCGCTCGGGCTCATGCCGCGTCGAAGGCAGTGCGGGCGTCGGCCAGCAGTTGATCAAGCAGCTCGGGCGTGGTGTTCCAGGAGCAGACAAAACGCGCGCCACCGGCACCAATGAAGGTGTAGAAGGTCCAGCCCCTGGCGCGCAGCTGGGTGATGACCGGTTCGGGCAAACTGACGAAAACGCTGTTGGCTTGCGCCGGGAACATCAGCGAGGCGCCGGGTAACGAGGCGAGCCCGTCGGCGAGATACCGGGCCATGGCGTTGGCATGGTCGGCGTTACGCCGCCAGGCGCCAGTTTCCAGCAACCCAAGCCAAGGCGCGGCGATGAAGCGCATCTTGGAGGCCAGCTGCCCCGCCTGCTTGCAGCGATAGGCAAAATCCTCGGCCAGCTCCTTGTTGAAGAACAGGATCGCCTCGCCCATCGGCAAACCATTCTTGGTACCGGAAAAACAGAGCACGTCGACGCCTGCCTGCCAGGTCAGCTCGGCCGGAGTCGCATCCAGGGCACTGCAGGCGTTGGCGAAACGCGCGCCGTCCATGTGAACGCGCAGATCGTACTTGTCCGCGACGGTGCGGATCGCCAGTAGCTCCTCGCGAGAGTAGACCGTGCCCACTTCGGTGGCCTGGGTAATCGAGACGACCCGTGGCTTGGGGTAGTGGATGTCGTTGCGCTTCACGACCAGCCTCTCGATTCCCTCCGGGGTCAGCTTGCCGTTTTCGCCAGGACTGGTGAGCAGCTTCGAACCGTTGGAGAAGAACTCCGGTCCGCCGCACTCATCGGTCTCGATATGCGCCAGTTCATGACAGATCACGCTGTGGTAACTCTGGCCCAGCGCCGCCAGCGACAACGAGTTGGCGGCAGTGCCGTTGAAGACGAAGAAAACGTCACAGTCGTAATCGAAAAGCTCACGGAAACGGTCCGCGGCACGGTGAGTCCAGGCATCGTTACCATAGGCGAGGTCGTCGCTGCCATTCGCCCGGATCATATAATCGAGGGCTTCCGGGCAAATGCCGGAGGTGTTGTCGCTCGCCAGATAGCGAGGGCTGCAATCGGATGTCATCTGGGGGTCCTTGTACGATCCCTCCACGGAGAAAAGCGATTCAGAACCCGTGACGGTAACCAGAATCGCGTTTTCTGAGGGTCAGGCGTGGCGGTCGCAATGCGTCGCGGCCTGAATAACAAGAAGCGCGAATCCGGGGGTAACGGGATCCCCGTCACACGGCTCGCGCTCGCTGGTGAACCCTTAGTCTAACACCTGTCCTCGAACCCCGGCAGCGCCGGGACACTCGCCACTCACGCTGACTCAACGCAATCCGGTGCCCGCGCTCACAGCATCGCCGCCAGCCGCACCCCCTGATCGATGGCGCGCTTGGCATCGATCTCGGCCGCCACTTCTGCCCCGCCGATTCGATGAACCCGCGTCCCGCTCGCGGCAAGCGTGTCGTAAAGCGCCTGCTGCGACTCCTGCCCGGCACAGATGACGATCGTGTCGACCGCCAGCAGCCTGGACTCCCCATCGACATCAAGGTGCAGCCCGTCGCTGTCGATGCGCCGATAGACGCAGCCCGACAGCGTCTCGACCTTGCGAGCCCGTAGCGCGGCGCGATGAACCCAGCCGGTGGTCACCCCGAGCCCAGCCCCCGGCTTGCCGGCCTTACGCTGCAGCAGCGTGATCTGTCGCGGCACCGTGGGCTCCAGCCGCGGCTTCAAGCCGCCGGCGTGCTCGACCGTCAAGTCAACGCCCCACTCGTCGCACCAGCGCTCGATATTCAGCGCCGGCTGCTCGGCATGCGCCAGCAGTTCTGCCACATCGAAACCGATACCGCCGGCGCCGATGATCGCCACGCGACGCCCCACGCGCTCGGGATGCTGGATCGCCACCGGGTAGGAGATCACGCTGGAATGCTCGATTCCCTCGATATCGAGCGCGCGCGGCCGGACGCCGGTGGCGATAACGACCTCGTCGAAATCCTGCAGTTGCTGGCTGTCGGCCTCGGTGCCGAGGCGCAGCTCGACGCCGTGCCGCGAAAGCTGGGTGGCGAAGTAGCGCAGCGTTTCGGCAAACTCCTCTTTTCCCGGTATTCGCTGGGCCAACCGGAACTGGCCGCCGATCTCCCCATCGCGTTCGAAGAGCGTTACCCGGTGTCCCCGCTCGGCGCAGGCCACGGCAGCGGCCAAGCCGGCCGGCCCGGCTCCCACCACGGCGATGCGCTTGGGAGACTTGGTCGGCGGCAGCGTCAGCTCCGTTTCATGACAGGCGCGCGGATTGACCAGACAGGAGGTCAGCTTGCCCTTGAAGGTGTGATCGAGACACGCCTGATTGCAGGCGATGCAGGTATTGATCTCGTCGACTCGGCCCTGCTCGGCCTTGGCCATCCAGGCCGGATCGGCCAGGAAGGGGCGGGCCATCGAGACCAGGTCGGCAGCCCCCTCGGCCAGCACCGCTTCGGCCACGGCCGGCATGTTGATACGGTTGGTCGCGATCAGCGGTATCGAGACCGCTTCGCGCACTACCCGGCTGACCGAGACGAAAGCAGCTCGCGGCACGCTCGTGACGATGGTCGGCACGCGCGCTTCGTGCCAGCCGATGCCGCTGTTGATCACGTCCGCCCCGGCATGCTCGATCGCCTGTGCCAGCGCCACGATCTCCTCCCGCGTGCTGCCTTCTTCCACCAGATCGATCATCGACAGCCGAAAGATCAGCAGAAAGTCCGGACCACACACGTCACGAACGCGGCGCACGATCTCGACCGCGAAGCGCTGACGACGCTGGCTATCGCCACCCCAGGCATCGTCGCGATGATTGGTACGCCGACACAGAAACTGATTGATCAGGTAACCTTCCGAACCCATGATCTCGACGCCGTCGTACCCGGCACGCTGGGCCAGTTCCGCACAGCGCACGAAATCCTCGATCTGCCCCTCGACCTCGTCGGCACTCAGCGCCCGCGGCGTGAACCGATTGATCGGAGCGGCGATCGCCGAGGGCGCCACCAGATCCGGAGAGTAGGCGTAGCGGCCGGCATGCAGGATCTGCAGGCAGATGCGCGCGCCATGGGCATGCACCGCCTTCACCACCGGCCGATGCCGTTCGACCTCGGCGGCGTCAGTGAGCTTGGCGGCCCCCTGAAACACCGCCCCTTCCGGATTGGGCGCAATGCCGCCGGTGACGATCAATCCGACGCCGTGTCGCGCCCGCTCCGCATAGAACGCCGCCAGCCGTGCGAACCCGTCGGGGGCTTCTTCCAGATTGGTGTGCATCGAGCCCATCACCACGCGATTGCGCAGCGTCAGCGAGCCAACTCGCAGGGGACGAAAGAGATTGGGAAAGCGCGTCACGTATCGGCTCCACTCATGTCTTGGCACAGTCCTTGGCACAGTCCTTGGCACAGCTCTTGGTACAGTTCTTCGTACAGCCTGGGCGCACACCGCGGCAGCGGCTTTCAAACGCGCGTATGAACGTCAGTGTAACGGAAAGCGAGACGAGGGCCATTCCACCAAAGCGGTATCGTGAACGACCGCGCAGCCGACATCAGCGCCATTCGACTGACACAGACGATCGACCAGAACACGCGTCAGTGAGGTTCAACGAAGAAACCGGACGGATTGACAGGCAAGGAGGAAGCGTCGTCAACCTGGAAGGAGACGAGGAACTCAAAGGATAACGAAAGAGAAGAGAATACAGAGGAGGTCAAAAGACGTTATTGGCGGACCGGACGAGACTCGAACTCGCGACCTCCGGCGTGACAG
>NZ_MSDP01000108.1:0-825 GCF_001937155.1 Salinicola sp. MH3R3-1
TAGATACCCTGGTAGTCCACGCCGTAAACGATGTCGACTAGCCGTTGGGACCTTTAAGGACTTAGTGGCGCAGTTAACGCGATAAGTCGACCGCCTGGGGAGTACGGCCGCAAGGTTAAAACTCAAATGAATTGACGGGGGCCCGCACAAGCGGTGGAGCATGTGGTTTAATTCGATGCAACGCGAAGAACCTTACCTACCCTTGACATCCAGAGAAGTTGGCAGAGATGCCTTCGTGCCTTCGGGAGCTCTGAGACAGGTGCTGCATGGCTGTCGTCAGCTCGTGTTGTGAAATGTTGGGTTAAGTCCCGTAACGAGCGCAACCCTTGTCCTTATTTGCCAGCAAGTAATGGCGGGAACTCTAAGGAGACTGCCGGTGACAAACCGGAGGAAGGTGGGGACGACGTCAAGTCATCATGGCCCTTACGGGTAGGGCTACACACGTGCTACAATGGCCGGTACAAAGGGCTGCGAGATCGCGAGATGGAGCGAATCCCAGAAAGCCGGCCTCAGTTCGGATCGGAGTCTGCAACTCGACTCCGTGAAGTCGGAATCGCTAGTAATCGTGAATCAGAATGTCACGGTGAATACGTTCCCGGGCCTTGTACACACCGCCCGTCACACCATGGGAGTGGACTGCACCAGAAGTGGTTAGCTTAACCTTCGGGAGAGCGATCACCACGGTGTGGTTCATGACTGGGGTGAAGTCGTAACAAGGTAGCCGTAGGGGAACCAGCGGCTGGATCACCTCCTTAAACGACCAGCTTAGCGTGGTTCAAGTGTCCACAATCAATTACCTGATCGGCCAGAGCAAGACTGTTTGGG
>NZ_MSDP01000109.1:0-1266 GCF_001937155.1 Salinicola sp. MH3R3-1
GGCGGCGTGAGCGAGCCGAAGACGGTGACCATCACCGTCACGGGCACCAACGATGTGCCGGTCGCCGTCACTGATACTCAGACTACAGGCGAGAACACGGTGCTGACTGGCCAGGTCCCGGCAGCGACCGATGTCGATGGCACCATCGCCAACTACGCGCTCGACACTGGCGTGGGTCAGGGCAACGGCAGTCTCAGCTTCAACGCCAACGGCAGCTACAGCTTCGCCCCGGGCACCGACTTCGACGCTCTGGCCGCGGGCGAGAGCCGCGACGTCACCTTCAGCTACACCGCCACCGATAACGACGGTGGCGTCAGCGAACCCAAGACGGTGACGATCACCGTGACCGGCACCAACGACGCGCCGGTCGCTCAGGCGGCCACGGCCACGACGAAAGAGAACACGGTGCTGTCTGGTCAGGTCCCGGCAGCAACGGATGTCGATGGCACCATCGCCAGCTACGCGCTCGACACTGGCGTGGGCCAAGGCAATGGCGCGTTGAGCTTCAACGCCGACGGCAGCTACAGCTTCGCCCCGGGCACTGACTTCGACAGTCTGGCTGCCGGCGAAAGCCGTGACGTGACTTTCAGCTACACCGCCGCCGATAACGACGGTGGGGTGAGCGCACCCAAGACTGTCACCATCACTGTGACCGGTACCAACGATGCGCCGGTGGCCGTCGCCGATACCGGCAGCACCGGTGAAAACGCCACGCTCAACGTTGCTGCCGCCCAGGGCGTGCTGGCTAATGACAGCGATGTCGACGGCGGTACCCTGAGCGTCAGCGCGGTCAATGGCGCGGCGGGCAGCGTGGGGCAGGCCATCACCGGCTCCAACGGCGGCACCTTCACGCTGAACGCGGATGGCTCCTATAGCTTCAATCCGGGTTCGGCGTTCGATCGCCTGCCCGCGGGTCAGACCGACACCACTAAAGTCAGCTACACCGTCAGCGATGGCCAGGGTGGCACCGCCACCTCGACGCTGACCGTAACGGTGACCGGCACTAACGACGTTCCAGTGGCCGTCGCTGATACCCAGACTACCGGCGAGAATACCGTCCTCAGCGGCCAGGTTCCGGCAGCGAGTGATGTTGATGGGACGGTCGCCGGTTACAACTTGGCGACGGATGTCGGTACCGGCGATGGTTCGTTGACGTTCAATGCCGACGGTTCCTATAGCTTCGTCTCCGGCACCGACTTCGACAGTCTGGCTGCGGGCGAGAGCCGCGACGTCACCTTCAGCTATACCGCCACGGACAATGACGGT
>NZ_MSDP01000110.1:0-1222 GCF_001937155.1 Salinicola sp. MH3R3-1
GGCAAGCGAGACGAGGGCCATTCCACCAAAGCGGTATCGTGAACGACCGCGCAGCCGACATCAGCGCCATTCGACTGACACAGACGATCGACCAGAACACGCGTCAGTGAGGTTCAACGAAGAAACCGGACGGATTGACAGGCAAGGAGGAAGCGTCGTCAACCTGGAAGGAGACGAGGAACTCAAAGGATAACGAAAGAGAAGAGAATACAGAGGAGGTCAAAAGACGTTATTGGCGGACCGGACGAGACTCGAACTCGCGACCTCCGGCGTGACAGGCCGGCATTCTAACCAACTGAACTACCGGTCCACTCTATATGTATCGAGAGGCTGAGTCGAAACTCGTACCCACAATACCTGCTACGCAACTAGCGGGTGACACTGCACGCCTCGAAGGCATACTCATGTCGGCGGAAATGGCGGACCGGACGAGACTCGAACTCGCGACCTCCGGCGTGACAGGCCGGCATTCTAACCAACTGAACTACCGGTCCGCATTTTCCAACTGCTTTTCTTGCAACGACATCTTCTACAACGATGTCTCTTACAACAACCACTTGCAACACGTGAACCCGAGCACTGCGAAAACGCAATGGTGGGTGGTACAGGGTTCGAACCTGTGACCCCCAGCTTGTAAGGCTGGTGCTCTCCCAGCTGAGCTAACCACCCGTGGTCACGTGGCGCTGCATTCTACCTGTGACCGATTCAAAGTCAACAGCTTTTCGCGCCGCTTTTCTCTATCCGGATCATTCACTTGCGCCCAGCCGCCGTACCACGTGGCCGGCCGCTTCATCGATCAATGTCGCCTGCGTCTGCGCATGGCGTTTGGGAGCCTGCCAGTCGTGGTCACCGCCCTCCATGAAATGGCACTCGACCTGCGCCGGCAGATCGTAACCCTCGACCTCGTCACGTCGCCCGAACGGATCGCGAGTGCCCTGAAAAAGCACTATCGGGCAGCGGATCTCCGGCCAGTGATCGAGCCGCAAGCGTTCAGGTTTGCCGGGCGGGTGGAACGGGTAGCCGCACAGTACCAGCCCGGCCATCTCGACGCGCGTCGCCAGCAGGCTCGCAACTCTTCCGCCCATCGACTTGCCACCGAACCAGAGCGGCGTTTCGCTATCGAGCGTCCTGATGGCCCGATGCCATTCGCCAAGTTCCGCGACCAGTGTCTCGATTCTGGGCGGAGGACGGCGCCCGCCCTCTCGGCGCATGGTGGTCATGT
>NZ_MSDP01000111.1:0-570 GCF_001937155.1 Salinicola sp. MH3R3-1
GGGTAACGTTCTGCCGCGATTCGGCGGCATTGATGACGTCATCACCGGCCACGGTGTTGAGGCTGATCGAGACGCTCGGCGCGACGGTGTCGACGCCATAGCTGCCGGCGGTATTGGCGCTGCCGGTATTGCCCGCCGCGTCGGTGTGGCTGACCACTGCGCTGACGCTGGTGTTGCTCGCCAGCTGTGAGCCCGGCACGTTGATCGAGAACGTGCCGTCGGCCTTGAGCGTGCCGGTGTAGGTTTGATTGCCGACCGTCAGCGTCACGCGATCGCCGCTGGCGTATTCGCCGCTGACCTGGCCGCTCACCGGGATCGATTGGTTGGCTTCGGCCGCGTTGACGATATTGTCACCGGCGATGGTGTCCAGCGTGATCCCGAGCGTCGGCGCGGCGGTATCGACGCCGTAGGCGTGCGTCGTCGTTGCCGTGCCGGTATTACCGGCGGCGTCGGTGTGAGACACGGATGCACGGATGCTGTCGGTGCCAGCATTCGCCAGCACCGTTCCCGGTACCGCCACGCTGAAGATGCCATTGGCCCCAACCGTCGTGGTGTAGTTCTGGCCGCCCA
>NZ_MSDP01000112.1:0-570 GCF_001937155.1 Salinicola sp. MH3R3-1
CCGTCTAGGCGGTCGTCACTTTCTCATCGGTGAGGGCCAGACAAACAAAAGCCAGACAAACAAAAACCCCCGCATCAGAGATGCGGGGGTTTTTGACTGGATGGTGCGCCCGGGAGGATTCGAACCTCCGACCCCCTGATTCGTAGTCAGGTACTCTATCCAGCTGAGCTACGGGCGCTTGATCCACAAATTTTCACACGGCGTGATCGAGATTTTCGATTGTTCGAAAATGGCGGAGAGGGAGGGATTCGAACCCTCGATAGGGCTATAAACCCTATACTCCCTTAGCAGGGGAGCGCCTTCAGCCACTCGGCCACCTCTCCCCGATCAGCACGGCGCGTAGATTACCGATTCCGCTGAGCATTGTCCAGCCGAAGGCCAAACTTTTTTCGTGAAAAACCTCAGAGGATGAATAAGTTACCGCGAGACAAGGTCAGAAGGCGAAGTCATGAGGATGAAAGAGGGGTTCAGTAATAGCCCGAGCCGATAAAGGGGACGACTTCACCAGCTCAGACGGTACCAAAGCGCCTATCCAGCACTCATGCGCCAGGACCGCCGTCTTCATCTTCG
>NZ_MSDP01000113.1:0-263 GCF_001937155.1 Salinicola sp. MH3R3-1
GCTAGCGTTGTTCGGAATTACTGGGCGTAAAGCGCACGTAGGCGGTTATTCAAGTCAGAGGTGAAATCCCGGGGCTCAACCCCGGAACTGCCTTTGAAACTAGATAGCTAGAATCTTGGAGAGGCGAGTGGAATTCCGAGTGTAGAGGTGAAATTCGTAGATATTCGGAAGAACACCAGTGGCGAAGGCGACTCGCTGGACAAGTATTGACGCTGAGGTGCGAAAGCGTGGGGAGCAAACAGGATTAGATACCCCAGTAGTCC
>NZ_MSDP01000114.1:0-743 GCF_001937155.1 Salinicola sp. MH3R3-1
CAGCCTGACCTTCAACGCCGACGGCTCCTACAGTTTCACCCCGGGCACTGACTTCGACAGTCTGGCCGCGGGCGAGAGCCGCGACGTCACCTTCAGCTATACCGCCACTGATAACGATGGCGGGGTGAGCGAGCCGAAGACGGTGACGATAACCGTCACCGGCACTAACGATGCGCCGGTCGCCGTCGCTGATACCCAAACCACCGGTGAGAACACCGCGCTGACTGGCCAGGTCCCGGCAGCAACGGATGTTGATGGCACCATCGCCAGCTACGCGCTCGACACCGACGTGGGTCAGGGCAATGGGTCATTGGCGTTTAACGCCGACGGTAGCTACAGCTTTACCCCCGGCACCGACTTCGACGGTCTGGCCACGGGTGAGAGCCGCGACGTGACCTTCAGCTACACCGCCACCGATAACGACGGCGGCATCAGCGAACCCAAGACGGTGACGATCACCGTCACGGGCACCAACGATGCGCCGGTGGCCGTCGCTGATACCGGCAGCACTGGCGAGAACGCTACTCTCAATATCAACGCTGCCCTGGGTGTGCTGGACAACGACAGCGATGTCGATGGCGGCACGCTGAGTGTCAGCGCGGTCAACGGCGTAACAGGTAGCGTGGGGCAGGCCATCACTGGCACCAACGGCGGCACCTTCACGCTGAACGCGGATGGCTCCTACAGCTTCAATCCGGGTACTGCGTTCGATCGCTTGGCCGCGGGTCAGACCGACACCACTA
>NZ_MSDP01000014.1:0-120051 GCF_001937155.1 Salinicola sp. MH3R3-1
ACTAGCTACGAGCTACGAGCTACGAGCTACGAGCTACGAGCTACGAGCTACGAAAAGGGCCAGCGACTGACGTCGCTGGCCCTTTTCTCGCAATAAGCCCATTTTGGCTTTCGCGGCTCGCCGCCCATCACTCCAGATAGGTATAGCCGCTCAAGCCTTCCGACAGCTCGTTCACGAACAGCTCGCGCTCTTCGACGGTCAGGGGGCTGGCGATCAGCTGTTCGGTGAGCTTGCGCTTGAGTGCCACGGCGTCGAAGTTAACGTAGCCGAGCACGTCCGCCACCGCATCGCCCTGCTGGACGTGGGAAAGGCGCCATTCGCCGTTCTCGTCGAGAGCGACGTCGACCGAATCGGTGTCGCCGAACAGGTTGTGCAGGTCGCCGAGAATCTCCTGATAGGCGCCGACCAGAAACAGCCCGATCAGTTTGTCATCGTCATCGTCCCACTCCGGTAGCGGCAGGGTGCTCTCGAGCCCCTGGCCGTCGACGTAGAGATCGATCCGGCCGTCGGAGTCGCAGGTAATGTCCTGAATCACGCCGCGCCGGGTCGGTTCGCGATCCAGACCGGTCAGCGGCAGCACCGGGAAGACCTGATCGATCCCCCATACGTCCGGCAGCGACTGGAACAGCGAGAAGTTGGCGAACAGCTTGTCGGCGAGCTTTTCGGCCAGTTCGTCGGCGATCTCGCGATGGGCGCGATTGCGATTGTCGAGCCGCTTGTGAAGGCGCTGGCAGGCGGCGAAGTAGACCGACTCGCCCTCCGCGCGGGCCTGCATGTTGGCCAGCCCCAGCACGAAACGATCCTGCAGTTCGCCCACCGCCTGGACCACATCGTGGTAGGCCTCGACCAGGTCGCGGGGTTCGCGCATTCCCTCGAGCCGGTCATAGACGCGCCACAGTTCGGCCACGTGGGCGTCGCCCTCGACCCGGCGTTCCGGCTCGATGTGGCCCAGGCGCTCTTCGCCGATCACGTTGGTGACCAGCACCGCGTGATGCGCGGTCAGCGCGCGGCCGGATTCCGAGATTAGCTGCGGATGCGGCAGGTTGTGGGTCTCGCAGATCTGACGGAACGCCCACACCACGTTGGTGGCGTACTCCTGCATCGAATAGTTGATCGAGCAGAAGCTCTGCGAGCGGGTGCCTTCGTAGTCGACGCCCAGGCCGCCGCCGACGTCCACCGTGTCGATCGGCGCGCCGAGATCGCGCAGGCTGTGATAGAAGCGGGCGCATTCGCGCAGGCCACGCTGGATGTCGCGAATGTTGGCGATCTGCGAACCGAGGTGGAAGTGCACCAGCTGCAGGCTGTCCAGCGCATCCGCGTCACGCAGCCGTTCGGTGATGGCCAGCAACTGGCTGGCGGTCAGCCCGAACTTGGATTTCTCGCCACCGGTATCCTGCCACTTGCCCTTGCCCACCGAGGAGAGCCGCGCGCGCAGGCCGATGCGCGGTTTCACCTTGAGGTTTTCGGCCTCTTCCAGGATCAGGCTCAGCTCCGAGTACTTCTCGACCACCAGGTAGACCTTGTGGCCGAGCTTTTCGCCCATCAGGGCCAGGCGAATGTACTCGCGATCCTTGTACCCGTTGCAGACGATCAGCGACGAACCCTCGTCGCCGGAAAGGGCGAGTACCGCCATCAGTTCCGGCTTGCTGCCCGCTTCCAGCCCGACCCGGCCTCGGCCGCGCTCCTGGGTGGCGAGAATCTCCTCCACCACGCGACGCTGCTGGTTGACCTTGATCGGATAGACCGCGGTGTAGCTGGCCTGGTAATCCTCCTCCTTCATCGCGTTGTCGAAGGCCATGCAGAGCTGCTCGACGCGATCGTGGAGGATATCGATGAAACGCACCAGCACCGGCAGCCGTAGCCCGGCATCGCGCAGCCGGTCGACCAGGGTGTCGAGCACCAGCGTGGGTCCGGGAATTTCACTGCCCAGCGGACGGACCAGCGTGCGGCCCTCGTCATCGACATCGAAATAGCCGCTGCCCCACTGATCGATATTGTAGGTACGGCGAGCTCGTGCAGCGGGTGAAGGATTCGTCATGACGCTCTCCGGTCGGCCGGCAACAAAACAGAAAACAAGTAGCCCCCGGCGTGAATGGTGACGAAAAGGCCGGGAACGCGAATGGCGCGCATTATGACGGCGCGGGAACGCGACGACCACTGAATGTCAGGGAAAAACTAGTCGAAAGTCGCTATCGGCACAGCCTTTTAGGCGAAAATCGTGATTCATTCGGCGGCGATTGGCAGCGTCGGCACGGCACCTTCGAGACGTCTGCCCAGCAGGGTGCGAAAGCGCGCCGGGTCGTGGGGCGTGATGTCGTGGGCCGGCGGATCGACGTGGATCACCAGCAGTCGCGACAGCCAGTAGCGCAGCGCCGTCAGCCGCAGCATGGTCGGCCACAGCTCGCGCTCCTGCTCGGTCAGCGGGCGATGCGCGAGATAGGCGCCGAGGATGGCGGCGTAGCGCGCCTCGTCGATGTCGCCGGCATCGTCACTGGTCCAGTCGTTGATCACGATCGCCAGATCGAACAGCAGCTCGCCGCTGCAGCCGTTGTAGAAGTCGATGATGCCGCCGAGGCGGTCGCCGTCATAAAGCGTGTTGTCACGGAACAGGTCGCCGTGGATGGCGCCCTGTGGCAGCCCGACATCCGCGAATGCCTGGGCATAGTCGGCAATCTCGCGGCTCATCAAGGCCTGGTCGTCCTCCGACAGGAACGGCAGCACTTCGCGATGACGGCGCTGGAGCCAGGCGAGATCGCGCGGATTGGCGCGTTCGCCGGTAAAGTCCTGCGAGGCCTGATGCATCCGTCCCAAGGCATCGCCGAGCGCGGCGCACTGGGTGAGATTGGGGGCGCTGGGGTGGCTGCCCGGCATCCGCGGAAACAGCAGCGCGGGGCGCCCGGCCAGGCGCTGCAGCGCGACGCCGTCGCGATCATGAACCGGGCCCGGCACCGGCAGTTGCCGTGCGGCCAGGTAATCCAGCAGATCGACGAAGAACGGCAGATCCTCGAATCCCCCCTGCTCGAACAGTGTCAGAACCCACTCGTCCTGCTCGGTGGTGACGAAGAAGGTGCTGTTCTCGGTGCCGTGCGGCACGCCCTTGAGCGTCTGCAGGCGGCCGACAGAGTAGCGTTCGAGAAACTCGGCGACCTGATCGTCGCTCAACGGGGTGAATACGGCCATGGGATCTCGGAATCGGGGGCGGACATTAGGGGTAAAGAACCGCTGATGAAAAACCGCAGGATAAAAGACAGCGCGCATTGTAGCGGCTAGCGGGGCGCTCTCCTACCGGCTGTCGGGCGCCAGCAATAAGCGACGAGCGGCACCGGCCGTGATGGAACTGTCGAACGGCGCCGAATCTCGCTTCAATCGATCAACGCAATCGATCAAAGCAACCGATCAACACGATCGATCACTCGTTCTGGACCCATTTCGGCACCGGCACGCTGGGCGCGTCGACGCGCTTGAAGTCGCCGTCGCCATTGTCGTCGTAGAGAAAATAGATGGCGCCCTTGTCGTTGCCACCGCCGGGGACGATACGAATCGCATAGAGCTTGCCGTTGACGCGGTACTCGTCGATCGTGCGCTGACCGTCGTGGTGGGAGGTAATGCTGGGCTGAACCGCGGACTGCGCCAGGGCGGGCAGCGATACTCCCCCGATCAGCAGCGCCGCCAGCAGGGCGGGCAGCCACGTCTTCATTCGCGCCCATGAGGTCATTCGCGACCCAATTCTCATCGCAGACTCCTTCGCTCGCTGTGGGTTGCGGATTCACCGGTATCTGACCGGTATCTGAATCGTCCCATTGTATCGCTTTCCGCCATCCGGACGCATGGGGCCAGCTTGGAGTCGCGAGGCGGATGCCCTGACGCCGAGCCGTGGCTTGCGTATCATGAGGGCATCGAAAGCCAGCCACGGATCACGCAGCTCATGGCAGATGCCCCCATCGTCCTCGTCGACGGATCGTCCTACCTCTATCGTGCTTTCCATGCATTGCCGCCGTTATCGACCTCCGACGGCCAGCCCACCGGCGCCGTGCGCGGCGTGCTGTCGATGCTCAAGAGCCTGATCAAGCAGTACCCGCAGAGTCCCATGGCGGTGGTGTTCGACGCCAAGGGCAAGACCTTCCGCGACGAGATCTACGCCGAGTACAAGGCCCACCGGCCGCCGATGCCGGACGACCTTCGCCCGCAGGTCGAGCCGCTGCACGACTGCGTCCGCGCGCTCGGCCTGCCGCTTCTGTGCATCGAAGGCGTCGAGGCGGATGACGTGATCGGCACGCTGGCACGACTGGCCACCGAATCCGGCCGCGATGCGGTGATCTCCACCGGCGACAAGGACATGGCCCAGCTGGTCAACCAGCACATCACCCTGGTCAACACTATGAAGAACGAGACGCTGGACGTGGCCGGCGTCGAGGCCAAGTTCGGCATTCCGCCCTCGTTGATCATCGATTATCTGGCGCTGATGGGCGACAAGGTCGACAACATTCCCGGCGTGCCCGGCGTCGGCGGCAAGACGGCGCTGGGACTGCTGCAGGGCATCGGCGGCGGACTGGATGCGATCTACGCCGACCTGGAGAAGGTCACGACGTTGAGTTTCCGCGGCGCCAAGACGATGCCCAAGAAGCTCGAGGAAAACCGCGAACAGGCGTTCCTCTCCTACCAGCTGGCGACGATCAAGACCGACTGCGAGCTGCCGGTGGGGCTCGACGATCTGCATCTGGCCGAACCCGACCGCGAGGCGCTGAAGGCGCTCTATCAGCGGCTCGAGTTCAAGAACTGGCTGACCGAACTGCTCGAGGGCCGGGACGAGGGCGTCGACGATGTGGGCGCCGAGAACGCCGGCAAATCGGAAATCGACGAAGACGTGACGCTGACCAAACCGGCGCGTCATGACCAGACGCTGCTGACCCAGGCGGAATTCGACGCCTGGCTCGAGCGGCTGAAAACCAGCGAGGCGTTCTGTTTCGATCTCGAGACCACCAGCCTCAACTACATGGAAGCCGATATCGTGGGTATCGGCCTGTCGCTGGAACCTGGCGAGGCGGCCTACATCCCGGTCGGCCACGACTACCTCGACGCCCCGGCGCAGCTCGACCGTACGGCGGTGCTGGCGGCGCTCAAGCCGCTGCTGGAAAACCCCGGGATCGGCAAGATCGGCCAGAATCTCAAGTACGATATCTCGGTGCTGGCGCGCTATCAGATTCGGGTCGCCGGGGCGCTTAACGACACCATGCTCGAATCCTACGTGCTGAACTCCATCGCCACCCGGCATGACATGGATTCGCTGGCGCTCAAATATCTCGGCGAGAAGACCATCAGTTTTCAGGATATCGCCGGCAAGGGCGTCAAGCAGTTGACCTTCAACCAGATCGCCCTCGAAGAGGCCGTTCCTTACGCCTGCGAGGACGTCGATATCACCCTGCGCCTGCACCAGGCCTTGCGGCCCAAGGTGGAAGAAGCCGGGCGGCTGGCCGAGGTGCTCGATACCCTCGAGCGGCCGCTGATTCCGGTGCTGTCGCACATGGAGCGTGGCGGCGTAGCATTGGACGCCACGCGCCTGCATACCCAGAGCCAGGAGCTGGAAGGGCGGATCCGCGAGCTGGAGCGTGAGGCGTTCGAGCTCGCCGGCAAGGAGTTCAACCTCGGTTCGCCCAAGCAGCTGGCGGAGATTCTGTTCGAGGAGCAGAAGATCCCGGTGATCAAGAAGACGCCCAAGGGCGCGCCGAGCACGGCGGAAGCGGTGCTCGAAGAGCTGGCATTGGACTTCCCGCTGCCCAAGCTGATCATGGCGCATCGCGGCATGACCAAGCTCAAGTCGACCTATACCGACAAGCTGCCGCGGCTGGTCAATCCGATGACCGGCCGGCTGCACACCAGCTATCACCAGGCGGTGACGGCGACCGGGCGGCTGTCGTCTTCCGATCCCAACCTGCAGAACATCCCGATCCGGACGGAAGAGGGGCGCAAGATCCGTCAGGCGTTCGTGGCTCGCGAGGGCTACCGGATTGTCGCGGCGGACTACTCGCAGATCGAGCTGCGGATCATGGCGCATCTCTCCGACGACAAGGGCCTGCTGGACGCTTTCGCCAACGATCGCGACATTCACGCCGCCACCGCCGCCGAAGTCTTCGGTGTTGAGCTGGACAAGGTCACGACCGATCAGCGCCGCAGCGCCAAGGCGATCAACTTCGGCCTGATCTACGGCATGAGCGCCTGGGGCCTTTCCAGGCAGCTGCACATCGAAGCCAAGCAGGCCAAGGTCTACATCGACCGCTACTTCGATCGTTATCCGGGCGTGGCCAAGTTCATGGACAACATTCGCGCCCAGGCCGGCGAGGATGGCTTCGTCGAGACCGTGTTCGGTCGCCGGCTCTATCTGCCGGAGATCAAGGCCCAGAACCATGCCCGGCGTCAGGCAGCGGAACGCACCGCGATCAACGCGCCGATGCAGGGTACCGCCGCCGATATCATCAAGCTGGCGATGATCGATGTGCACCACTGGCTCAACCCGGTCAAGGAAGAGGCGGAGTTCGATGCCTGGATGGTGATGCAGGTTCACGACGAACTGGTGTTCGAGGTCAAGGAGAGTCAGACCCAGGACTTCCTCGGCGCCATCAGTGGGCGGATGCAGAACGCTGCCCAGCTCAATGTGCCGCTGATCGTGGAGGCCAATAGTGGGGCCAATTGGGACGAAGCCCACTAGGAAACACCGAATACATGTCTGCGCGGGCAATACGCTGCGTTGTGCGGTGCCGGGGCGCCGGTCCGATCGGAATCCTCACCTATACCCCATAGGCTCCGGTTCCTGTGCTCCGTACGCCTTGCGTCTTACTCCGCTCGACGATGTCTTCAGCGCTTCCCGCCTCGCAGCGTGAAATCGGAAGATCGGACGCGATTCGGATGATTCGCGTCTGTGGCTTACACTATCGTTATCGTTTATCGCCGCGTGACGGCTTTATTTTCGCAAGGAGCACAAGATCATGGCCAAACAGCAAATCGGTGTCGTCGGCATGGCCGTCATGGGCCGCAATCTGGCGCTCAACATCGAGAGCCGGGATTACACGGTGTCGATCTTCAACCGCTCGCGGGAGAAGACCGATGAAGTCATGCAGGAAAATCCTGACAGTAAGTTGGTGCCGTTCTACAGCGTCGAGGAGTTCGTCGCGTCTCTCGAGACGCCGCGGCGCATTCTGCTGATGGTCAAGGCGGGCGACGCCACCGACAAGACGATCGAGTCGCTCAAGCCGCATCTGGACAAGGGCGATATCCTGATCGACGGCGGCAACACGCCGTTCGAGGACACCATTCGGCGCAACAAGGAGCTCTCGGAAGCGGGCTTCAACTTCATCGGCACCGGCGTCTCCGGAGGCGAAGAGGGCGCGCTGAAAGGCCCGTCGATCATGCCGGGCGGCCAGAAAGAAGCCTACGACATGGTCGCGCCGATCCTCGAGAAGATCGCCGCGCGCGCCGACGACGGCGAGCCGTGTGTCACCTATGTCGGCCCGGACGGCGCCGGCCATTACGTCAAGATGGTCCACAACGGCATCGAGTACGGCGACATGCAGCTGATCGCCGAAGCCTATTCGATTCTCAAGGGTTCGTTGGGGCTCTCGAACGCCGAGCTGGCCGACATCTTCAGCGAGTGGAACGAAGGCGAACTCGACAGCTACCTGATCGACATCACCGCCAGGATCTTCACCAAGAAGGATGACCAGAGCGACCAGGACGTGGTCGACATCATTCTCGATTCCGCAGGTCAGAAGGGCACCGGTAAGTGGACCAGCAAGAGCGCCATGGATCTCGGCGTGCCGCTGCCGCTGATCACTGAGTCGGTCTTCGCGCGCTTCATCTCGGCGCTGAAAGACGAGCGCGTCGAAGCCTCCAAGGTGCTCACCGGCCCCAAGGAAACGCCGCTCCAGGGCGACAAGCAGGAATTCATCGAAAAAGTGCGCAAGGCGCTATTCTTCAGCAAGATCGCCTCCTACGCCCAGGGCTTTGCCCAGATGCGCGCCGCTTCCGAGCACTACGACTGGAACCTGAACTACGGCGAAGTCGCCAAGCTGTTCCGCGCCGGCTGCATCATTCGCGCCCGCTTCCTGCAGAAGATCACCGACGCCTATAAAGAGAATCCCGAGCTCAAGAACCTGCTGATGGCGCCGTACTTCGGCGAGATCGCCGGCAACTATCAATCGGCGCTTCGGGACGTGATTTCCCATGCCGTCCAGAACGGCATACCGGTGCCGACCTTCTCCTCGGCGATCGCCTACTACGACAGCTATCGCAGCGAGAAACTGCCGGCCAATCTGATCCAGGCCCAGCGCGACTTCTTCGGCGCACACACCTACAAGCGTGTCGATCGGGAAGGGACGTTCCACACCGAGTGGCTGCAGGACTGACGGAGACGGATCGATGGCGGAATTGGAGCGGGATCGGGTTCGCGAGCACTTGGCGGGTAACACGCCGCCTGTGCTCGACGAGAGCGCCAAGGCGCACTATCGGGAGCGTATCGCGGCGCAGTTGAAGGCCCGCAACGCGGTACTGGTCGCGCACTATTACACCGATCCCGAAATCCAGGCGCTGGCGGAAGCGACCGGCGGCTGTGTGGCCGATTCGCTGGAAATGGCGCGCTTCGGCAAGGATCATCCGGCGATGACGCTGATCGTCGCCGGCGTGCGCTTCATGGGCGAGACCGCCAAGATCCTGAGCCCGGAGAAGCGGGTCTTCATGCCGACGCTGGAAGCGACCTGCTCGCTGGATATCGGCTGCCCGGCGGACGCTTTCTCCGCCTTCTGCGATCAGCATCCGGACCGCACCGTGGTGGTCTACGCCAATACTTCGGCGGCAGTGAAAGCCCGCGCCGACTGGGTGGTGACGTCTTCCATCGCGGTCGAACTGATCGATCATCTCGATCGGCAGGGCGAGAAGATCCTGTGGGCGCCGGATCGCCACTTGGGCAACTATGTCCGCGAGCGAACCGGAGCCGACGTGCTCTGCTGGGACGGCGAGTGCATCGTCCATGACGAGTTCAAGGCCAAGGGCATTGTCGATCTCAAGGCGCTGCATCCAGAAGCGGCGGTACTCGTGCACCCGGAGTCTCCGGCGTCGGTGGTGGAAATCGCCGACGTGGTCGGCTCGACGTCGCAACTGATCGCGGCGGCGCAGCAGCTCGACAATCCCAGCTTCATCGTCGCCACCGATCGCGGCATCTTCTACAAGATGCAGCAGCTGATGCCCGACAAGACCTTCATGGCTGCGCCCACGGCAGGCAACGGTTCGACGTGTCGCAGTTGCGCCAACTGCCCGTGGATGGCGATGAACGGGCTGGAGAACACGCTGGCGGTACTCGAAGACGCCAACGGCTGCGGTCAGGAGATCCACGTCGATCCGGCGATTGCCGCGCGTGCGCTGGTGCCACTGGATCGGATGCTGGAGTTCGGGGCCGAACTCAAACGCCGTTAGGTTTTTCCCACTTCTTTCTCCAAGAAACGACAGCGCCCGCCCCGGCTGACACCGGGGCGGGCGCTTTTACGTCTCTATGTTTTACGTTTCTGTGATTTATATCTCTACGACTTAAAAGTGATAATTGACGAAAGCACCCGCCCGCCACTGGGTCGCATCGCCCTCATCATCGACGATCGAGCTGTCCGCGGCATCGCCGGTCAGGCGCGAGACGCCGACCAGGCCGGTGATCGACCACTGCCGCGTGAGATAATAGCTGAGCGAGGCGTCGCCACCGATGGCGAAATAGCCGTCGTCCGGATCGTAAGCGTCGATACCTGAACGCGCGCTCTCGCGATTCGAGACGCCGAACATGTCGTCGGTCCAGGCGGCGCTGGTGTACTCGAAGCGCGGCCCGATGGTAAAGACCGCGCGCTCGCCGAGCTTGGTGATATGAGTCGCCTTAAACTTGACGCGGTAGCCGTCGATGTCGCCGCTGAACGGCGTTTCCGCGGCGCCACTGTAGCGCCACGCCTGATCGACATAGCTGACCCGCAGCCCGCCGGTGACGCCGCCGTCGACCTGGTCGAGATCGTCGATGTCGCCGGTATCGTCACGGCCGAAGGTGTAGCCGATGAACGGCGCGACCCGCCAGTTATCCTGCTTGATCACGTTCCAGCCGATGCCGTCGGTGACGCTGACGAAGAACGTATCGCCGTAAGTGGCATCCAGTGACGGCCAGGCGTTCCATTCGTAATCGTCGCTGCCCAGATAGTCCGGGCTGTAGATCGCCCCGGCTCCGACGGTGCCCTCCCACTCGGGCTGTGCGGCGAAGACCGCCGAGCTGATAGCGACACTGCCTGCGGCAAGCGCGAACTGCCAGGCCAATTTCCGTGAATCGATCATGTCATTCATCCTTGCGGCGGACTCGGGAGATGGCGAAAACATACGGCAGGCTCGGGCAAAAGGCCAGCTCAGGCAAGGCTGGAGGACGCCGAGCCCCGACGTCTTGCCAGCCACTGGTAGCCCAACAAGGCAATGACGATAGCAGAACCCACGAGAGTTCCTGTCATCCCGGGTACCAGAATGGTGATGGCGGCTAACACCATCAGGAGACGTATCGGCCAACGGGTTCGGCAAAAACCCTGTCCGACCATGGCGATGTTGAGTGCGATCATCGCCAGTACGCTCACCGCCGTCACCCAGATCTGGTCAAGTAGACTTCCCTCGATCAACAATAATTCCGGCCGTGCCACGAACAGAAAAGGCAGGAAAAAGCCGGGAAGACCGAGTTTGACGGCCTGCATCGACGTCGCGAAATAAGGTGCCTCGGCAATTCTTGCGGCGATCAGAGAGGCGACGGCTACAGGGGGCGTCAGCGCCGAGAAGATCGCGAAGTAAAGCACGAACATGTGCGCAGCCATGGTACTCAGGCCCATATCGATCAGTGCCGGTGCGGTAAGCAGTGCCACCAGAATGTAGGCGGCCGAAGTCGGTAACCCTAGGCCGAAGGCCAGGCAGGCGAGGGCAGCTATCACCAGCATGATGGCTACATTGCCGTTGGCGACACCGAGCATCAGATAGGAGAGTTTCTGGGCAAAGCCGGTGGCGGTCAGTACCTCTACGAAGATACCGATGACAGCGACGATCACGGAAATTGTTGCGCCGCTGAAGCCGCCTTCACGGAGGCCATCTACGACACGGATCGCGGCGGCTTTGAGCCCTTGCAGAGGGATTCGACGATCTCGGATGAGCGTGCTGATCAGTTCGAGGGCGATGATCGCCACGCAGCCATAGGCGGCAGCGTATGCCGGCGGCATCTGGGTCACCAGCAGATAGACGAGCACCGCTATCGCGATCAACAAATGACCGTAGCGTGCCAGCAGTGTCTTGGACGGCGGAATATCGATGATCTTTTCGGTCGAAACCTGGTCCTGATCGCGGACCGCCTGCAGATGGATCGAAAACAGCAGGTAGAAGTAATACAGGGCGGCGGGAATGGTCGCGGCGAGAATGACTTCGTCATAGGGAATGCCGGTGACACCCACCATCAGGAACGCCGTCAGCCCCATTACCGGTGGTGTCATTTGTCCACCAGTAGAGGCCACCGCCTCGACGGCGCCTGCAAACGGGGCTTTGAACCCTGTTCGTTTCATCAGCGGGATAGTCATGGTGCCGGTACTGGCGATGTTGGCGACGGTACTGCCCGAGATCATTCCCATGAAGGCGCTGGAAAGCACTGCTATCTTGGCTTGTCCTCCGCGCGAATTGCCCGCCAGCTTGGTGGCGAAGCCCATGATGAAATCGATGCCGCCGGTCGATTTCAGCAGACCGGCAAAGACCATGAAAACGAAGATCGTACTGGCGGAAAGAGCGGTCAGAGAGCCGAGCACGCCCTGAAAGTTGGGAATCGAGGCGTAGGAAATCAGACGCTCGAAGCCGAGACCCGAATGGTGTAGAACCTCGGTCGGCATCAGATTACCGTAATACCCGTAAAGTAGCCCCAGTACTCCGATGATAGGAATCGTCGCGCCCCACTGCTGCCAGGCGGCCGCCAGACAGACGGCGATTAGCGCGCATCCGGCGATCACATCCGATGGTTCCGGCCCGAATACGCGCTCGGTAATCAGACCCTGATATTCGACCAGTACGTAGCCCGTGCTGCCCCCAGCGACGAGAAACAGAAGCGTAAAGCCAAGCCGCCCCAGCACATGACGTGCCTGACTCATGGCGTAAGCGAAGACGATCAGTAGCGAGAGGCCCAGATGCAAAGCCTTGAATTGCCCTGAGGGCAGATAAAACAGGAAGGTCTGCGCCAGGTGAGTGGCGACCATGAACAGCGTCAGCACCAGCACGAGATTGTGCGCGTTGCAGTAGCCGCGTTCGGCGCGAAGTATTTGTGGATTCATGAGCGTCGGTCGTTCCAAGGGAGAGAACGGCGCCATCGACCGGCCGGGGCGGGCAATGGCGCCAAGATCAGGCGGTGACGGGATCGGCGATCGTCAGATCGTCACGCCATACCCCACGCTCCTTGAAATAGCGTGCCGCGCCGGCATTGATCGGATAGTTCGACATCAGGTATTGCGCCGCGAAGTCGGCACTGACATCGCGGAGCTGGCTGCCAACCTTGCGGACTTCCTCGCTGTTATCGAAGATCGCTTTGCAAACGGTATAGGCTTCGTCGTCGGTTACGCTTGGACTGGCCGCCAGGACGCCTGAAATGGCGGGAATCAGCATTTCACCGTCGATCTTCGCCCACTGGTCATGGCTGACCGTACTGTCCAGCAGGCCGCCATTGATGGTCTTGGCCTCGTCCAGTGTGGCTTGCTCGATGGGCAGGACCCGGAATGGCGTCGAGGTACCAATTTCTTCCAACGACGGTGATGCGCGTCCATTGGTGAGTACGGCGGGTATGGCATCGACCGCGCCGGACTTGAACGCGTTGAAGGTGTCGTTCCAGGAGCCATAGGTCCAGTCGATGCTGTCGGCGACACCGGCCGCCTGCAGCAGCGCCTGATACATGATGGCCGTCGCGCCCCCCGCGGAGGAGGGCATGATGCGTTTGCCGGCGAGATCGGCATAGCTCTGGATGTCGGAATCGGCGCGCACGATGAGTGGAATGTTCCAGACGGTATAGGCGCAGATCTGTCTGGCATCCACCGGCTCCCGGAACGGTTTCTTGCCCTGGGTCGCAACCGGCCAGTCGGTGGAAGTGGTCTGGCCGAAATCGATCTCGCCGCGCTGAATCAACGCCATGTTCTCGGCGCCGCCGGAAGTGGAGAGCGTCGAAGTGGGAATGTCGCTATGGCGTTGCACCGTCTGGGCCAGCGCTTCGATGATGATGTAACCGGTGGAGCCGAGCGATGCCGACCCCCATTTCATTTCCCGCTGATTGCTGGCGGCCCTCACCAGGCCCGGGAACATCATGACACCAGCACCGGCGAGACTGAGCTTGAGAAGCTGCCGTCGCTGCAGGTTGGTCAGATTGCCCTGAGACGTGGTTCGTTGAAACATGGTTCGTTGAGACATGGTTCGTTTACCTCTGCATTGTTGTTGCTGGATATGAGGTTTGCCGGATGTCAGCGGTCGAGTTGGGTTTTCAGCTCGATCGGCCGATGTCCAGGCTGTAACTCGAAGCATTGAAACGTGGCGGGTTTTCCCTCTCGCGTATAACCGTGGACCCGCCACTGCATCCCAGCCGTCGTTTGGTCATCGAGGTTGAGGGCTCGGCGGGCGGCATTGCTGAATTCACCGACATTGAGATGGTGATCGAAACGTGTCGTGAGTAGTTGGCGCGAGCGGTGCAGATATTCGTGAATCGAGAAGCCGTCAAAATCGGCAGGTGCCATCTCCAACAGTTCCTCCGCCAGCTTCAGGGGCAGATAGAAGGCGTTGAAGGTCCAGGGTTCATTTTCGACCTGGACCAAGCGCTCGATCACCACGCACTCGTCTCTTTCGAAGAACTTGGCGATCTCACCGTCGATATCGACGCGTCGAACGCCGACGCCCTGCAAGGTCAGCGGTAGAGGTCTGCCCTGATCGAGAAAGCGAAAGACGCGTATCTCCTCGTAGCGCAACTCCTGATCGCGGATGAAGGTGCCGCGACCATGCTGACGCACGATGATGCCGTCGTCGGCCAATGCCTTGAGCCCTCTCTGTAGCGTGCCCAGGCTGGCCGGCAGTCGCGACGACAGTTCCTGCTCGGAAGGAAGCTTGTCACCTGCAACGAGGCGCCCGCTCTCGATGGCGTCCCGGATGGCGTTATAGAAACGTGCATACTTTGGAACGCCGAGTCGCTCATTCTCGAAATGCGGGAGGCAAGCCTCGACGATCGTTTCCAGTGTCATGGGGAACTCATGAGTAATTGGCTAAATAGCTATATAGCTATGATAGTGCCGAGTTGTCATGCTATCTTCAAGTCCTTTCCATGAACGTCGGCCGGGCATCCTTCGAGGCGCTAGGCTGGCAACCATAATTCGAGAGAGTCGATGGCGATGTTCGCGCCTTTCACCACCCGCCCTGAGATCAAGGGCACTTTCGGAGCCGTCAGCAGCACGCATTGGCTGGCATCCAGCGTGGGAATGGCCATGCTGGAACGGGGCGGTAATGCCTTCGACGCCGCCGTCGCGGCAGGTTTCGTACTGCAGATCGTCGAACCGCATCTCAACGGGCCAGGCGGTGAAGTGCCGATCATCATCAAGCGTCCTCAGGACGACGCGCCACGGGTTATCTGCGGCCAAGGAGTGACGCCTGCAGCCGCAACGCCGGAGGCCTTCGCCGAGCTCGGGCTCAAGACCGTCCCCGGTACGGGGTTATTGCCGGCCGTCGTGCCGGGTGCCTTCGACGCCTGGATGCTGTTGCTGCGCGACTATGGTTCGCTGCCGCTGGAGACGGTATTGGAGCCGGCCATCGGCTACGCTCGAGACGGTTACCCGTTGCTGGGACGTGCCGTGTCGTCGATTCTTCCCGTCACCGATTTTTTCCAGAAAGAGTGGCCTAGCTCGGCCGAACAGTGGCTGATCAACGGCCGTGCTCCGAAGCCGGACGCCTTGTTTCGATCGCCGGCCATCGCCGCGACCTATCAGCGGATCGTCGATGAAGCCAAGGCTGTGGGTAGCGACCGTGAAGCGCAGATCGAGCGGGCGCGAGTCTGCTTTTATGAGGGATTCGTCGCCGAGGCGATCGATACCTTCTATCGTGATCAACCCCTGATGGACAGCTCCGGCAAGCCGCATCGCGGCCTGCTGACCGGCGACGATATGGCGGCGTGGCGAGCAAGCGAGGAGGCCAGCACAAGCTACGACTATGCTGGTTATACGATTCACAAGACCGGTCCCTGGGGGCAGGGACCGGTTTTTCTGCAGCAATTGGCGTTGCTCAAGAAAGTCGATTTCAGTGTCGTTGCGCCAGACAGCGCAGACTTCGTTCACATCGTTACAGAAGCCGCCAAGCTTGCATTTGCCGATCGAGAGGCATGGTATGGCGACCCCCATTTCGTGGATGTACCGCTATCCCAATTGCTTAGCGACGACTACAACGACGTACGCCGTCAACTGATCGGCGAGAGGGCCTCGACCGTCATGCGCCCTGGGCTGGCAGGAGGCGAGAAGAATATTGCTGAGATGCTGGCATTGGCAGGTAGTGAACCCACGATTGGCCCCGGCGGTGGCGAGCCTACATTCGCGCCATTGCCAGAGGTCGAAGGCGATACCGTGCATCTCGACGTGGTCGATCGTTTCGGCAACATGGTCTCGGCGACCCCCAGCGGGGGTTGGTTGCAAAGCTCCCCGGCCGTGCCAGGACTTGGCTTTTCGATTTCCACGCGTGCGCAGATGACCTGGCTGACGCCAGGTTTGCCAACCTCTCTTCGTCCACGCATGCGTCCTCGTACGACACTGACTCCGACGCTGGTCACCCGGAATGGCGAAGGCTATATGGCTTTGGGCTCCCCCGGGGGCGACCAGCAGGATCAGTGGAGTCTGATCGTGTTTTTGCGGCACGTACATTACGGTCTGGGATTGCAGGCATCGATCGATGCTCCGCTTTTCCAGATGCGCCACTTTCCTGCCTCCTTCCACCCTCGGGAGTGTGTCCTCAATCGGCTACTAATCGAGGGCCGCTTCCCCGTGGAGACCCTGGGATCACTTGAGCAACGTGGGCACGAAATTCGGGTTCAGGATGACTGGTCCTTGGGGCGTGTCTGCGCCGTTTCGCGCAAAGACGGGATGGTTCATGCCGGTGCCACACCCCGCCATATGCAAGGCTACGCCGTCGGACGCTGACGCCAGACCCGATTTGCCCATTTCTCCGCAATCGCGGTGGGATACTCCTGAATCCGCCGCCGGGCTTTGCACCGCCTCGTTTCCTCCCCTAACTTAAATAAATCTCCGTCGCCTGACACGACGGTGTCTACCGACTTCCCGGCCAGCGAATTCTCGCTGCCTTCGTCGTCTCGCGCTGCGAGGCGCACCCGTTCCGAACGATACCGATAGCCACAACGAAAACGACCGGGCAGAAACTGATGAGGACGATTCCATGGACGATAACCAGCGTTCGAGTTCGAGCGTAGCCATCTACGATCCCGACGATCACGCGACGCGACCGAGTTCGCCCGGCCGCCGTCGCTTCCTGCAGACCGCCGGTATTTCCGGGTTGGCCGTAGCGGCGGCGCCGGCGCTTTCCCAGGTGAGCTACGCCGGCTCGCCGGACCAGCCAGAAACGCAGACTGACGCGCCGCCCGCCGAGGGCAAGCAACGTATCACGTTGGTCGTCAACGGCCAGCGCCAGCAGCTGGACGTGGCGCCCAACGTCATTCTGCTTGATGCGCTGCGTCACGGGCTCAAGCTCACCGGCACCAAGAAGGGCTGCGACCACGGCCAGTGCGGCGCCTGCACGATTCTGGTCGACGGCACCGCAATCAATTCGTGTCTGAGCCTGGCGGTGACCCACGACGGCGACGAGATCACCACCGTCGAAGGACTCGAGAAGAACGGCCAGCAGCATCCGATCCAGCAGGCGTTCCTTGAACACGATGCCTATCAGTGCGGCTACTGCACGGCGGGTCAGATGATGAGTGCCGTGGCGATCCTCCAGGATGATGACATCGGCAAGAGTGACGCTGACGTGCGCGAGGCGATGAGCGGCAATATCTGCCGCTGCGGCGCCTACAAGAACATCGTGGCGGCGATCCAGTCAGCTCGAGGCGCCGTGAAGGGAGGCAACGCATGAGACATTTCGAATACGCCCGCGCCGACAGTGCGCAACAGGCGGTCGCCGCGCATGGGAGCGACCGCGAGGTCTCGTTCCTGGCCGGTGGCACGACACTGCTGGATCTGGTCAAGCTCGACATCATGCAGCCGAACAAGATCGTCGATATCAACGGCGTCGCTCTGGACGAGATCGAGCGGCTCGACGACGGCCGCCTGCGTATCGGCGCGATGGTGACCAACACCGCCCTGGCGCGGGACAAGCGCGTGGTCGATAACTACGCCGTGCTGTCACAAGCTCTGCTGGCCGGCGCCTCGACCCAGCTGCGCAACAAGGCGACCACCGGCGGAAACGTGATGCAGCGGGTGCGCTGTCCCTATTTCCGCGATGGTGTCTCCGACTGCAACAAGCGCGAGCCCGGCAGCGGCTGTGCGGCGATCGGCGGCGTCAACCGCACCGTTCATGCAGTGCTCGGCACCAGCGATGACTGTATCGCGTCGCACCCGTCTGACATGTGCGTCGCCATGATCGCGATCGGCGCCACCGTGGTCGTTCAAGGGCCGGAAGGCTCGCGCGAGATCGACTTCGCCGACTTCCACCTGCTGCCCGGCAAGACGCCGGCGCGAGAGCATGCGCTGGAACCGGGTGAGCTGATTACCCACGTCGTTCTCGACGCGCCGCTCGAGGGCAGCCGATCGGCCTATCTCAAGCTGCGCGATCGTCAGTCCTATCAGTTCGCGCTCGCCTCCAGCGCGGTGATCGTTCAGATGGATGGCAACACCATTCGCGAGGCGCGGGTGGCGATGGGCGGTGTCGGCACCAAACCCTGGCGCGCGCCGGAAGTGGAAGCGGCGCTCAAGGGCAAGGCCGCGAGCGAGCAGCTCTTTGCCGACGCCGCAAAGCTCGCTTTCGAGAATGCCGTCGCCTACGCCCACAACGGCTACAAGATTCCGCTCGGCCAGCAGGCCATCGTGCGCAATCTTTCCGATCTGACCGCCGCCTGATCGCCCGCGAGGAGAATCGACCATGAGCGACAAACAGCAAAGCATCATCGGTGCCGGCGTGCCGCGCATCGACGGCCCGGACAAGCTCTCCGGCCGCGCCAACTATGCCGCCGACAATCTGCCGCCCAATCTGGCCTACGGTTACGGCGTCTTCAGCACCATCGCCAGTGGCAAGGTTTCGCAGTTGAGCGTCGACGAAGCCCGCAAGATGCCGGGCGTCATCGATATCTTCCACCACAGCCACTTCCCGTCGCTGTACCGGACGCCATCGAGCTTCGCCCAGGGCAACAAGGTCGAGGAGACCCGGCTGCCGTTCGAGGACGAACGCGTCTACTACGAAGGGCAGTTCGTGGCACTGGTGATCGCGGACACTTTCGAGAATGCCCGAGCGGCGGCGCGGCGGGTCAAGGTGACTTACTCGACCGACAAGACCGTGGCCAATCTTGACCAGGGCGTCGAGGCCAACGGCACCCAGGCCGGCAGCGGCAATCATGATCGCGGAGACGCGGCCTCGGCGTTCGATAGCGCGGCGACCACCATCGATGTGACCTACCGCACGCCGGTTGAGACCCACAATCCGATGGAGATGCACGCTTCCACCGCCTGGTGGGACGACGAGCATCTGACGATCTTCGATGCCTCCCAGGGCGTCGTGGTGGCTCGAAACGCGCTCTCCAAGATATTCGCCATTCCGCCGGAGCGGATCACCGTGCACGCGCCCTACATCGGCTCCGGTTTCGGCAGCAAGCTGTGGACCTGGCCGCACGCCATCGCCACGGCGGCGGTGTCCCGGGAACTCGGGCGTCCGGTGCAGCTCGTGGTGCCGCGTCAGCAGATGTTCACCACCACCGGGCATCGGCCGGAAACACGTCAGCGCCTGCGCCTGGCGACGGACGGGAACGGCAAGCTGGTGTCGCTGCGTCATGAAGCGATCAACACTACGTCCTATACCGATCAGTACGTCGAAACCTGCGGCAGCGTGACCAAGAGTCTCTACAGCTGTTCTAACCTCACGGTCAGCCACGAGACCACCCAGGTGAATCGCGGCACGCCGACCTCGATGCGCGCACCGGGCGCCGCGCCGGGGCTGTTCGCACTGGAATCGGCGATCGACGAGATGGCCGACGCTGCCGGTGTCGACCCGGTGCAGTTCCGGCTCGACAACTACGCCGAGCGTGACGAAAGCCAGGATCTGGATTTCTCCAGCAACCATATCGTCGAAGCGACGAACCGGGCGGCGGAGAAGTTTGGCTGGGCCGACCGCAATCCCGAGATCGGCAGCATGCGCAAAGGCCGCGAGATCGTCGGCTACGGCATGGCAGCCTGTAACTGGGAAGCGCTGAAACGCCCCTGCGACGCGCGTGTCTCGATTCGTGCCGACGGCACGGCGTTTGCCTCCTGCGCCACCCAGGATATCGGTACCGGCACTTACACTATCGTCGCCCAGGCGGTCAGCGACGTGACCGGCATCCCGATCGATCGCATCACCGTCAAGCTGGGGGATTCGTCCTATCCGGACGGGCCGGTTTCCGGCGGCTCCTGGGCGACGGCGACCACGCTACCGGCGATTGCCGGGGCGGCGCGCAAGGCGCTCGATGAGATCAAGCGCTATGCAACTGGCAGCAACGGCGCCTTCGCCGGAGCGTCCAGCGACGATCTGGAAGTCGCCGACGGCGGCCTGCGCAATGCCGACGGCAAACAAACGAGCTTCGCCGATATTCTCGAGGCGGGACGCTACGGTAGCGCTGACGGGGAAGCGCATACCGAAGGGGCGGATTCGAAGTACTCCTACCGATCCTTCGGTGCTCACTTCGTCGAGGTGCGCTGGGATCCGGGCATCTCGCATCTTCGGGTGGCGCGGGTGGTCAGCGCCATCGACGTCGGCAAGGTGATCAACGAAACCACCGCGCGCAATCAGGTCGAAGGTGCCGTGGTGATGGGCATCGGCATGGGCCTGTTCGAGGCCACCGAATATGACGAGCGCAACGCCCGCCCGGTCAATAACGACTACGCCGAATACGTGGTGCCGGTGCACGCCGACCAGCCGGAAATCGACGTGATCCTGCTCGACCATCCGGACCTGGCGTTCAACGAATACGGCGCCCGCGGCATCGGCGAGATCGGCGTCACTGGCCTTGCAGCCGCGGTTGCCAATGCGGTCCATCACGCCACCGGCAAGCGCATCCGCGAACTGCCGATCACCCTCGACAAGCTGATGGACGACGTGCCCCAGGCACAAAGCGCCTGACACGATCTCGATGGTGAAACGAAGCAGCGGCCTCTAGCTGATCAACACTCAGCTAGAGGCCGCGTTTTTTTGACGTGTGCTCCTACGTGGATATCCACCTGTCACAGAAACATCAGGGAAATACTGGGAACGTAGGCAAGAATTAACAAGCCGATGAGGGAGACGATGAGAAATGGGACGACGCCTCTGGCGATTGTGCCAAGGGGTAAATTGGTGATATTGGCAGCGACGAACAGGTTGATACCTACCGGTGGCGTAATTAACCCAATAGATAGCGCCGTCATCAACGCAACGCCAAACCAGGTCGGGTCAAGATTGAGTTGGTGAATGACTGGTAGGAAAATTGGCAAAGTGATGAACATGATCGTGATGGCGTCCATGAACATGCCTGCCAACAGCAGGATGACCAGCATCATCAGTACGACGACCCAGGGGCTGCTGCTGATGTTGAGCAAGGCATCCGAATAATCGCTGACCAATCCGTCGACCACGACTACCCAGCCAAACAGACTGGCGAACGCGACTACCAGCATGACGACAGCGGAGGATCCGGCGGATGCGACGACGCATGAAAACAGGGAAGATGGCGTCAGCGTACGGTAGATGAAGAAACCGACGAACATGGCGAACACCGTGGCCACGATGGCAGCTTCGGTAGGCGTAAAGATGCCGCCGTAGATTCCCCCCAAGATGACCACAGGGGTCAACAGCCCCCAGAATGCCTCGCGGAAGGATTTGACCAGCCGCGCCGCATAGGGGAGGTGGGTATTCTGATCGAGATGACGTTCAAAGCTCTCTTCCTCTTTGGCGCTTTCGCTCGTTGAGGGAGTTGGCAGTAACTTGGCAAAAGGCAGGGCGCACAACATCAAGCATCCCAGCATCAGGCCTGGAACAATCGATGCCAAAAACAGGTCGGAGATGGAGGTGCCGGCAAGGATGCCGTAGATCACCAGGCCAATCGAGGGTGGAATGATAAGCGAAAGCGCGGCTCCGGTGCAGACCAAACCGGCTGAAAAAGCACGGGAGTACCCATCGGCAACCATCCCGCGAATGATCAACGGTCCGATCGCCGCCACGGACGCTGGGCCGGAACCACTCACGGCACCCCAGAACAGACAGACAACGGTGCCGACTAGCCCCATGCCGCCGGGCAACCCACCGACCAGCGTGCGGAAGAAATTGATCATTTTTTCAGCAATGCCGGTGATGCCCATGATGTTGCCGGCGAGGATGAAAAAGGGAATGGCGAGCAGTGAATATTTCGCGATCCCCGAGACGATGAGATCGCCGACCATATCCAGACCAAAGCCCATTTGATACATGGCGGCCATGGCAGACAGCGCCAGACTGAATGCTACAGGCACTCTGATCAAGACGAGGGCGAAAAACAGAATGATCATCTGGGTGCCGGCTGATAGATCCATCATGAGAGCGCCTCCGGCTTCCTGATTTCGGCAATGGCCAGTTCGATCTGGCGGATCATCAGCATGACGAAGCCGAGAGGAACGATCAGGGTGTAGTACCACTGCGGTATTTGTAGCGCGCTGGATACGACGCCGCTGGAATACTGGTTATCGAGAAGATTGACCGTGAAAACGGTGCATAGCACGAGCGTGAAAATGATCAGCAAAGTCGAGAGTAAAACCAGCGCGCGTTTGAAGGGTCGCGGTGCGATATCGTAGAGCACGGTGACAGCGAGATGCTGGCCTTTCTTGGCCGCAATGGCGGCCCCGAAGACGGTCAATAGCACCATGCCGTTGATCACCAGTTCCTGTGTCGAGGCCAGCGAGTAATTTGACAGGTTGCGTACCACGACATTGATGAATCCCAGAAGCGTCATGAGCAGAAAGACGGTGCCGCAGACAGCCTCTTCGAAATGGCGCCATAAATACATCATATCCAACCTTCCTTTTGACTCGCCGGCCCGGCCGCTCAGGTTTTACTGCGATGAGGTATCATCGACGGCCTTCTCGAAATCGCTTACGAGGTCTTCGCCAACCTTTTTACCCCAGGCGTCGTAGACCGAGCGTGTGGCGTCACGGAACTTCTGCAGCTGGTCATCGCTCAACGTCGTTACTGTCATACCGTTGTCTTCGAGTGTCTTGATTCCGGACTTGGTCTGTTCTCGAGATAGGTTGATCTGATACTGCATGGCTTTATTGGCAGAATCCTGAACCACTTCCTGTGTGTCTTTGTCCCAGCTGTTCCACAGCTCTTCGCTGACGCCGATGAAAATCGGGTCGTAGGAGTAATGCCACTCAGTCAGGTAATTCTGTACTTCATACAGGCGCTGCGGAACGATAATGGAACCCACCGGGTTTTCCTGACCATCGACGACACCCTGCTGAAGCGCCGAAAAGGTCTCGGTCCACTGGATCTGCTGCGGATTCGCCCCCAGCGCATCGAAGACATCGATGTACATCGGGCCAGCCACACGAATCTTCATCCCTTTGAGATCATCCGGGCTCTCGACGGGTTTGACACTATTGGTCAGTTCTCGAAAGCCGTTCTCACCCCAGGCGAGTATTTCAATACCATGTTCCCTGGCGATATCCTTCATCTTGTCACCAGGAGATCCCTGAATGGCATTGTCAACCTGTTGGTAGTTGGAGAAGAGGTAAGGAAGCGAGAAAACCGCCATTTCCGGAATTAGAGGTGTGACGTTGATTGCCGATGTGATGACAAAGTCGATGTCGCCACGCCCGACCATTTCCGACTGCTTCATCTGATCACCGCCGGAGAGAACGGCGTTGGGGAAAATTCGAACGCCCAGATCGCCATCTGACTCTTCTTTGAGAAGCTCGTTGAACTTCTCTGCGCCCTTTTGCCAGGAAGTGGCGTCGGAGGTGTTATGAGTCAGCCGGTATGTGTCCGCAACTGCCGCCGTCGACATCAGCGAGACCAAGACCGACGCTACTACAGAAATCTTCATGCGAATTTTCATATTTCCATCTCGTTGTTGATTTTGTTCCGTAAAGTGGAATGTGTCTTTGTCCAATGGTTAGAGAATGGGGCAGAGTCTTAGCCGTAGCCATTGGACAATGGTTGTAATTAGCATTCGTTGGTCGAAGCGTAACCTGCCCCGATTATCTATGAAATTTAAGCTAGTATTAGTTCGTAAGCAGTTCTATCTCCAACGGAAATCATTTTATGGTCTTCATGTAGAGGTGGTACTGGTTCGGTCTGGCGTCAATTTTCTTTTTTCCATAATATGGAATGATATACGTAGGTCGTATTGTTCATGTTGGTCATTGTTCCGATTCTCGTTGAGCCGAAGCAATATCGCTACCGATTCGCGAGGAAGAAAAATGTTGATAAAGAGGCGAGCTCTGATAGCACTTCTTGGAGGCATCCTGATAACTGCTTCGCTGGCTGCTAGCGCAGATACGCTGAGGTTGTCTAGCGAGACTAGTGACTCCACCAGTCGAAATATGGGGGCGAAACGCTTTGCCGACTTGGTGGAAAAGGCGTCGGGTGGTGAGACCCAGGTTCGGGTTTTTGCCAATGCCGTTCTTTCTGGCGGCGACCAGCTGAAGCAGGCCGAGATGGTGGGTAGGGGTGATATCGATTTTGTGTTATCGACAGCGATATCGATTTCTCCATTGATTCCCGAAATGTCAGTTTTTTCATTGCCTTACCTCTATCGAAATTACGACGAGGTTGACGCAACGCTCGTAGGAGAACCTGCTGAAAAGATGACCGATATCATGGCTGAGCATGGGCTCGTCGTGCTGGGTTGGGGGGAAAGTGGATTTCGAGAGCTAACCAATAGTGTGAGGCCTATCAAGAGCCCGGATGATCTCAAAGGGATGAAGATTCGTGTGGCTGGCCCGATGTTCATTGACGTCATGGAGGAGTTGGGAGCCAACCCGCAGCAAATTCAGTGGACCGAGACCTTCTCAGCACTCCAGCAGGGGGTAGTGGACGGCCAGGAGAATCCGGTGGGAGCAATCATCGTGCCTCAGCGCATTTATGAAGTGCAGAAGTATCTAACACGCTGGCATTACTCTTACGACCCTGCGTTTCTCGCCGTTAGTCAGGAGAAGTGGAATTCCTGGAGTTTGGAGAAGCGCGAGATGATACGCAAGTCAGCACAGGAGGCCATGGAGTATCAGAAGCGTATCACCCGTCAGCAGACACAGACGGGCTATGAGACGTTGAAAGATAAAGGTATGGAAATCTACAAGCCGAATGCGGGCGAACTGGAGGCGTTTCAACAAGCTACTCGTCAGACGTTCGATCAGTGGTCTGCGAAGGTCGGTCCTTCTCTTGTCGATACTTTCCAAGACGCTATTGATGAAGTCCGGGAGGAAGATTGAATCGATGTGGCATGCGCCAGGCGCGTGTCACTGTAGCGAAGAGCGAGGAGGAGCTATGAAAGCGCTACTGACAAATAAGCGGGTCATCGTGGTCGGTGCTGGCTCTTGCGGGGAAGGCTGGGGCAATGGGAAGGCGGCTGCGGTAGCTTACGCAAGAGAGGGTGCCAAGGTGTTAGCGGTTGATCGCGACCTACAGGCGGCTGAAGCAACGCGCCAACTGATTCTTGGCGAAGGCGGGGTTTGTGAAGCAATGAGTGCTGACGTCACAAAAACTACCGATGTGGCTCAAATGATGCATGCCGCCATGGATCATCTTGGAGGTATTGATGTTCTGCACAATAACGTCGGTATTTCTGTTACCGGTGGGCCGGAGGAAACTTCCGAAGAGGAGTGGGAGCGGTTGATACGTGTGAATCAGACCAGTGTATTTCTTACTTGCAGGCAGGTGTTGCCGATCATGAGGCGTCAGGGCTCAGGCAATATCATCAACATCTCTTCTATTGCGGCGCTGCGCTGGATTGGGTTTGCCTATTCTGCTTACACAACCTCGAAAGCGGCGATCATCGCATTTACCGAGAATCTTGCCGCTCAATATGCGCCTGATGGCATTCGTGCCAACTGCATACTCCCTGGGCTCATGGATACGCCAATGATCTACGCACCGTTGACGGCTGCTTATGGGGGGGACGTCGGAATCATGAGAGATGCTCGTAACCGGCAGTGTCCGATGGGGTTTATGGGAGATGCGTGGGATATTGCTAACGCCTCCTTGTTCTTAGCTTCGGATATGTCGCGTTACGTCACCGGCACCAGCTTGATTGTGGATGGCGGATTGTCGTTACGCGCCGCTACCGGCTGAATCGATAACATTGTTTATCGTCGGGTTCTCTGAGCTTGCTGGATCTTGGATTCCAGTGCTTTGGCTTCGCGAACCAGTAGTGGGCCGAACTGCTGCTGTCGATCCGGCTGTAGACGGCTATCAATCGCGGCGATAGATAGCGAGCCAATCACTCGATCGGCTTCGTCCCTGACGACGGCGCCTACGCCCCAAGAACCGGAGACGACGGAGCCGCGATTGATTCCATAGCCTAGTGCCCGGCACTCCGCGACACGTGGCAAGAGATCGCTTCGCTGGTCGTGAGGGAAGCGGGTTGCGCATTCTTCGGCGTTGGCGTCCAGGCAGCGCTCGATCTCGTCATCGTCCAATGCTGCCAGCATGGCAATGCCGCCACCGCCAACGCCCAGCGGGAGGCGGGTTCCGGGCTGCAATACGTGGGTCTTGATGGGATAGTTGCCGTCTTCTCTGATCAGGCAGATCGAGTGCCACTCGCTACGCAGCGAGAAGAAGGCACTGTCGCCGCATTCCTCGGCGATCCTTTTTACCGGCGTTGAGGCAATACGGCTCAACCCATAGCGCTGATCGGCAATGACACCTAACGCGTAGCATTCCGGGCCCAGAAAATACCCTTCCTCTTCCGACCTATCGACCATGCCTTCGGCCATGAGTGCCTGCAAAAGACGATGAACTGTCGGTTTGGTCAGTTCAGTTTGGTGGGTGATATAGGCGAGCGAAACGCCTCGTCCGAGTTGGCCTGCGATAGCTCGGAGCACCTGCAGGGTTCTTGAAACGGATTGAGCGCCCTGAATGGGAGAAACTTTCATAGGGGGTTTTCCAATATTCCACATTGTGGCCTAGTAATTTAGTCGAGATAGGCATTATTCATGTTGATACCTTTTTTAGCCTCGCATAGCTTGATTATTAACGCACACTATAAGTTCCGTATTATGGAATATGGAGTCTAAATGTCAACTCAAGCCAGAATAGTCGGTTGGGCGCATCTGCCTTTCGGCAAGCGCCCGGAGCCTGATACAGAAGCCATGATCGGGCAGGTGGTAAAAGATGCGTTGGGACACGCCGGGGTACCGGCAGCCGATGTCGATGCCATTTATCTAGGCGTCATGAACAACGGGTTTTCGAAGCAGGATTTCCAAGCCGCATTGGTAGCGATGGCAGATGAAAACCTCATGCATACACCGGCCACGCGGCTTGAAAATGCTTGTGCCACCGGGTCGGCCGCCTTGCATGCTGGACTGGACTTCATCGAGTCGGGGCGAGGAAAAATCGCCTTGGTGGTAGGGGCAGAAAAGATGACTGCGCTTCCCACATCGGAAGTCGGTGATGTCTTGCTGGGGGCGAGTTACCGCAAGGAAGAGATGACGGAGGGCGGATTTCCTGGCGTCTTCGCTAAAATCGCCGACGAGTATTTCCAGCGTTACGGCAATCGACGTGAAGAGCTCGCACTGATCGCCGCCAAGAACCACGGCAATGGCGTTGCCAATCCTTTCGCCCATGTGCGCAAGGATCTTGGATTCGAGTTTTGCAATACCGTGAGTGACCGAAACCCCGTCGTGGCGGGGCCTTTAAGACGCACGGACTGTTCCATGGTCTCCGACGGAGCCGCGGCTATTCTTCTGGCCGACGAGGACACCGCGAGAACACTGGAACGGGCCATCGCCTTCCGCGCTCGCGTGCAAAAAAACGACATCATGGCGCTGAGTCGGCGCGACCCGTTGGCCTTTGCCGGCGCGGCCGGCGCCTGGCGTTCGGCGTTGGATCACGCTCGGATTTCGCTGGATGATCTTGATTTCGTGGAGACCCATGACTGCTTCACGATTGCCGAGTTGATCGAGTACGAGGCTATGGGCCTGACGGCACCCGGCGAGGGCTACCGTGCGATCCGAGAAGGCTGGACCTATAAGGACGGCCGCCTGCCGGTGAACCCGTCTGGCGGGCTCAAGGCCAAGGGGCATCCGGTAGGCGCCACGGGGGTTTCGATGCATGTGATGGCATGCCTGCAGTTGATGGGAGAGGCCGGCGATATGCAGATCCCCGATGCCAATCTGGCGGGTGTCTTCAACATGGGCGGTGCCGCCGTGGCGAACTACGTCAGCATCATGGAGCGCAGCCGATGAGTGAAACGATTCGGGTACCGGCAGGAGGCGTCACGCCGGTCAGCAAGCGAGTCATGAACCTGGCCAACTTTCTGGACCAAGCCAGACGGCGTTACCCCGACGCACCCGCGTTAGTGATGGGCGGTGACGGACTTTCTTGGCGCGAGTTGGATCAGCGTGTCAGTGCGTTGGCATTGGCACTGCGCGCTCAAGGCTTGACCAAAGGCGATCGGCTTCTTGTCCACAGCCGCAACGGCTTCGAAATGGTGGAGACCCAACTGGCCGCCTTTCGGTTGGGCGCTGTCTGGGCGCCGGCCAACTTTCGAATTTCTCCCGATGAATCACAGTGGCTTGCCGAGCTGACTGAGGCCAAAGTTCTGATTATCGGGGCGGAGTTCGAGCATCATTACCAGGCAATCCGGGATATCAGCGAGAATCTTTCTTTCACCGTGCGGATTGGCGATGCAGCGTTCGGCGATGCGGTCTACGAAGACTTTCTGCGGGAATACGAAGGCCAGACTTGCGTCAACGTCGATGTCGAACACGACGATCCCTGCTGGTTCTTCTTTACCTCGGGCACGACAGGGAAATCGAAGGCGGCGGTGCTGACTCATGGCCAAATGGGGTTCATCACCACCAACCATCTTTGCGATCTCATGCCCGGTACGGATCAGGCCACCGACGCCAGTCTGGTCGTTGCGCCGCTGTCTCACGGTTCGGGCATTCATTATCTGACTCAGCTGGCGCGCGGGGTCAAAACCGTATTGCCGGCCTCCAGCGGATTCGACGCCGATGAGATCTGGGGGCTGGTCGAAACCCATCGCATCACCAACCTGTTTACCGTGCCGACCATCGTCAAGATGTTGGTCGAGGATCCTGCCTCCGAGCGCCACGACCATTCGTCGTTGCGCTACATCATCTATGCAGGCGCTCCCATGTACCGGGCCGATCAGAAGCGTGCGCTGGAGCGGCTCGGCAAAGTCCTTGTGCAGTATTACGGCCTGGGTGAAGTGACCGGCAACATTACCGTGCTGCCGCCGAGGCTTCATAGCGCCGATGATGACGGCGACTTCAAGGTTGGCACCTGCGGTTATGACAGAACCGCGATGCAAGTGTCGGTGCAGGATGATGAGGGCCAGGAACTGCCACCGCATGCAACGGGCGAGATCTGCGTCTGTGGTCTCGGCGTCTTCGCCGGGTATTACGCCAATCCCGATGCCAATGCGAAGTCGTTTCGCAATGGCTGGTTCCGCACGGGAGATCTGGGGCATCTCGATGATGAGGGCTTCCTCTACATCACCGGGCGCGCGTCCGACATGTTCATTTCCGGAGGCTCGAACATCTATCCCCGGGAAATCGAGGAAAAGATGCTGACCCATCCCGAGATTCGCGAAGTGGCGATTGTCGGCATGCCGGACGAGCGGTGGGGCGAGATTGGTGTGGCAGCGGTAGTCCCGATTGAGGGACGGCAGTTGGATGCCGAAGCGTTGCAGGCATGGGTCAAGGAGCGTGTCTCGGGCTACAAGGTGCCCCGGCGTTATCACTTCTTCGAGACTTTGCCGAAATCCAATTACGGCAAGATCACCAAAAAGATCATCAGGCAGGCGATCGAGGAACGGGAGGCACGGCCATGAGCCGCACGCTGCAGTCCGGATACCATCGCCCCCGCATGCTGCGCCACGTCGGCCGCTTCAGTCCGGTGCGTATCCAGAGCATGCACTATCAAAGCGGCCGCCATATTCGACTGCTGCTTCAGCCGGGACGCTCGCTTTATGACGCGTTGGTCGAACCGCTGCGGGATATCGGGGTGACCAGCGCCTCCACCACCATTCTGGGTGGGTATTTCGAGCACCTCGAGTACTGTGTCGCGCCCCCGGATCCGACCGGCAATGCTGTCATTGCCTATTCCAAGCCAATCGATGCGGGCGCGTCATTCATGGTGTTTGGCAACGCCACCCTGGGCAAGGATATGGAAGGGCGGCCGCTGGTCCATTGCCACGCCTCCGTTCGCGTCGCGGATGGCTGCGTCAAGGGTGGTCATATCGTGCCCCAGGCCTCGATCATTGGTGCCACGCCGCTATCCGTTCTGGTCACGGCGCTGGAAGGGTTCGAATTGCGCCAGGCTTTTGACGATGAAACCAACATTCCCTTGTTGAAGCCTTTCAAGGAGTCGTGACATGCCGACTGCAGAAACTACCCAGGCCGTGACCACCCGAGTCGTGACCACAGAATCGGGGCGTATGGGGCGCGTCGCCTATGCCCGCATTGCGCCGAACGAGGATCTGGTTCAGGGCGTCGAAAAGATGTGTCTGGCCGAAGGATTCCGGAACGCCTTCGTGCGAGGCGGGCTGGGAAGTCTCGTCGATGCCAGCCTGGGCTGTCGCGACGGTAGCTACCAGCAGATTTCGGGTCCTGCCGTCGAAGTGGTCAGTATCGCTGGCGAAGTCCGTTCGGGCGAGGACGGTGTGCCCGTCGCCTCGCTGGCGGGGATCGTCGCGGACACTGATGGCAACGTCTACGGCGGCCCTTTCCTTGCCGGATGGAATCCCGTCTGCATGACCTTCGAGGTGACGCTGGAAGAGTGGATTCCGGAGGATGAAGAGCCGGCTTAAGCCTTTGAGTCAGTTAGTAAACCGAAAGACAACAAGGATAAGACCATGCAAAAGACCGTCGTGGTGACGGGAGGCGCATCCGGTATCGGATTAGCCGTGGCAAGAACGCTAAAAGCGCGGGGTTGGGCCGTGTGTCTCATCGATCGATCGGAAACCGGGCTGGCTGAGGCTTGTGCCGAACTGGCGATGCCTTTGCGGGACGGGATTGCCTGTGACGTCACCGACGAGGCAGCCATCGAGGCGGCCATTGCGTCCATATCCAAAAATTACCATCTGGCGGGCGTCGTCAATTGCGCCGGTATCGGCATCGATAAGTCGGCCATCGAGACGGAAGTGAGCGAGTTTCGCAAGATTCTCGATGTCAACGTCGTCGGCTCCTTCGTGGTGTCTCGTGAACTGGCACGCTACTGGACGCAACGAGACCTTCCCGGAAATATCGTCAATATCTCGTCGGTCTCAGGCCTTTGCGGCAACAAGGGGCGTAGTGCTTATGGCGCCTCCAAAGCTGGGCAAGACGCGCTGACCCGGGTGATGGCCTGTGAATTGGGCTCTAAAGGGATTCGGGTTAACTCCGTGGCACCCGGCCCAATCGATACCCCGCTGGCGCGCGCCATCCATACCGATGAAGTGCGTGAGCAGTGGCATGACCGCGTCTCGTTGAAGCGCTATGGTCAGCCTGAGGAAGTTGCCAGTGTGGTCGCTTTCCTGCTCTCGGACGAGGCTTCCTACGTCACGGGTCAAGTATTGGCCGTCGATGGAGGGTTCGTCAGCGCGGGCTTGAGAGCCTAAGCGTGAGCCACAAATCGTCTCGAAGCCGCCACTCCGCTCACATCTCATTAGCGGCGCGGCGGCTTTTTTTTCGCGACACTACTGCTGCAGCGTCGCTTTCACCAGTTTCTGCATTGTCTGCTGCAGCGGTTTGACCGCCGGGCAGTCATCGGCGCCGTGGCGTTCGGCGATCCAGGTGGGATCGTTGTAGCCGAGCCAGGTCTGGCCGTCGTCGTCCTGCCAGATCAGCGCTTTCATCGGCAGGTCGATGCCGGCGCTCGGCGCGCATTGCATCAACGGCGTGCCGCCCTTGGGATCGCCGAAGATGATCACTTCGTTGGGTAGCAGCGCCATGCTGCGCGACATCGCGCCTTGTCGGTGATCGACACGGGCGAACACGGTCATGCCGCTGGTGCGGGCCTGTTCGGCGAATCGAGACGCCGTATCGTGAACACTGGCGTCGCTCTTGGCGACGATCAGCCCCGGCACCGAGGGCGCTGTGTCCCCCGAAGCCGTCGACTCGGGCTCTTGGGCCGATGCGGAATTGACCAGCCCCAGTAGCGCGGCGGCGAACAATGCGGCACGTGCCGAGCGGGCGAGGAATCGAGGCATGCGAAGTCTCCAGGTGTTGGTATCTGTCGGCGTGTTGAAGGTATCGGCCAGTGCTGCGATCAATGATGGGCAGCGCTCTGATCGCCGGTCAGTGCGGCTTCGGCCAGGTCGACCTCGCGGACCAGCTTGCGGAGAACACTGTCGTTGATGTGATCCCGCTGGCGCAGTTTGTAGTACTGACGGCGTTCGGCGCGCAGGGCCTCCAGCCGGGTCTCGCGCTCCAGCTGGCGCGAAGCGGCGAGTTGGGGCGTTGCGGTATCGGCCGAGTGCAGCGTCAGGCGCTCGCGATAGTAGCTCATCAGCTGCGAGCTGATGTCGTTGAAGGCCATGATCGTCTCGTCGTTGGTCTTGTTGCGCGCGAACTCGCCGGTACGGTCATGATGGTAGCGCTCGATGTGATAGATCGCGGCCTCGGCGCCGGCGATGCGCGCCCTGCGCTCTTCCTCGAACTCGTGAGTGTCGGCGGGAATCTTGAGGTTGCGCAGCACCATTGGCAGACCAACGCTGCCGGTGACCAGCGTGAACAGGATGACGCCGGTGGCGAGAAAGATCAGCAGCTCCCGGCCGGGGAACGCGGTGCCATCGGCCATGACCTGCGGTAGCGACATGGCGGCGGCGAGCGTGATGGTGCCGCGAATGCCGGCGAGCGTGGCCGCCAGCATCAGCTTGAACGGCACCCGGCCGTCAGTGTCCGGCGAGCTCAGGCGAGACTGCCCGCGCAGCAAGGCGCTCAGCCGGGTCGCGCCACGCCCCACCTCTCTGGCGAGCCAGATCCAGGCGAAGCGCGAAGCGAGCAGGGCGATCGAGATCGCCGCGACGTAGCCCAGCAGGCGCAGGAATTCGAAATCCCCGATGTCGTGGAGTGAATGATCCAGTGCGCCGCTGATGATCGCCGGCAGCTGGAAGCCCAGCAGCAGAAAGACCAGTGCGTTGAGTATGAACTCGACCATCTCCCACACGCTCTGAGTCTGCATACGCGCATGCAATTGGCCGACGCGTTTGCTATCCGCGCGGTTCATCACCATGCCGGCGGCGACCGCCGAGAGAATGCCGGACATGCCCAGATGCTCGGCCAGCAGATAGGCGGCGAAAGGCAGCAGCAGCACCAGCAGAATGACCTGAATCGTAGTGGCCTCGCCCAGATGCCGCTCGATCAGGAGCGTGCGCAGGAAGTTGAAGCCGAAAGCCAGCAGACCGCCTACCACCAGGCCTCCCATCGAGATGACGATGAAGCTCAACGAGGCGTCGGCGAGCGAGAAGGTGCCGGTGATCGCCGCAGCGACGGCGAACTTGAACGCCACCAGTCCCGAGGCGTCGTTCATCAACGACTCGCCCTCGAGAATTCGCATCAGTCGTGGTGGCACGGGCAGGCGGCCGGAGATCGAGGAGACCGCTACTGCGTCGGTGGGCGAGAGGATCGCGGCCAGCGCGAAGCAGATCGCCAGCGGCAGCGCCGGGAGCAGCATGTGAATGAAGTAGCCGACGCCGACCACCGTGAACAGCACCAGGCCCAGCGCCAGCGCCAGGATCGGCCCGCGCAGGATCATGAACTCGCGCTGCGGGAAGCGTCTGGCATCGGCGAACAGTAGCGGAGCGATGAACAGCAGCAGAAAGATTTCCGGCTCGAGTTCGACATGCAGCCCCGACGCGGGCCATGCCAGCAGAGCGCCGAGGAATATCTGTACCAGCGGCGTGGGAAGCGTGGGGACAAAGCGCGTGATGACACCGGTCGCGGAGGCGACCAGCAGCAGAATCAAAACCAGTAACAGCGTATTCATCGACCCGATCAACCGGTTGGGAGCCATTGGCCGACGAGCTTAGCGGAAGTCGGATGCGTTGGGGGCGGGTGCGACAAAATTTCTTGATCTCTCGCCGGGCGAGATCGGGACCGGGTGTCTATGCTGTTGTCGATAGGCGGCATCGGCGTCCTGACAACGCTAGCCGCCCCATGACTTCGTGACAAAGTCCTGTGACAAAGTTCCGTGACAAAGTCCTGTGACAAAGTTCCGTGACGAAAAGCGCTTATTCAATCGCACGTCCACCACACCAGACGAACCAGACAACGAACCGTGGCATGGCGCAGTGACGCGCCTCGCTGCCGTGGTTTTCGATCCCCTGATGAGGAGCCGGCATGATGGATGATTCCGTGCATTCCCGGACCGCGTCTTCCGAGACGCAGTCACTCAATCTGACGCTCAACGGCGAGCCACTGACCTTGCAGGTGGCCCCTAACGCCGTACTGCTGGATGTACTGCGCGAGCAGCTCGGGCTCGGTGGTACCAAAAAAGGCTGCGACCATGGCCAGTGCGGCGCCTGTACCGTGCAGATCGACGGCCAGGCGATGAACTCCTGCCTGCGGCTGGCGGTGATGTGCGAAGGGCAGCACGTCACCACCGTCGAAGGGCTGGCGCGAGACGGTGAGCTGCATCCGGTGCAGCAGAGCTTCCTCGAGTGCGACGCCTTCCAGTGTGGCTACTGCACCCCGGGCCAGATGATGTCCGCGGCAGCGCTGCTGGAAGATGAGCGCATCGGCACCGATGACGCCTCGGTCAAGGAGGCGATGAGCGGCAACATCTGTCGCTGCGGCGCGTACAAGAACATCCTGACGGCAATTCAGCAGGCGCGAACGCAGTTGGCCCACGACGCGACCGCGCCGCGCAAGGAGGGCGTTGCATGAGAACTTTTGCCTTTTCCCGCGCCGATGATGTCGCACAGGCTGCCCATCAGACGGCACCCGAAGCGGCATTCGTAGCTGGTGGCACGACCCTGCTGGATCTGGTCAAGCTCGACGTGATGCGCCCCAGCGAACTGATCGATATCAACCGTCTTCCGCTCAAGAACGTCGAGTGGCTCGATGACGGCCGGCTCAAGATTGGCGCGTTAGTGACCAACACCGATCTGGCCCACCATCCCGAGGTCAAGCAGCACTATCCGGTGCTGTCTCAGGCGCTGCTGGCAGGCGCTTCGACCCAGTTGCGCAACATGGCGACCACGGCCGGCAACGTGATGCAGCGTACCCGTTGCCCTTACTACCGCGATCCCGCCGCGGCCTGCAATCGGCGTGAACCGGGCAGCGGTTGCGACGCCCGGCACGGTCTCAATCGGTTGAACGCCGTGCTGGGTGGTAGCGATGCATGCGTCGCGGTGCATCCTTCGGACATGTGCGTGGCGATGGCTGCCATCGGCGCAACGCTGACGCTGAGTGGGCCAGAGGGCGAGCGCGAAGTGGCGTTCAAGGACTTCCATCGCCTCCCCGGCGATACCCCGCATATCGAGCACGATCTGGCCGATGGCGAGCTGATCACGGCCATTACGCTGGACGCCCCGCTGGTCCCGGCGGGATCGTACTATCTCAAGTTGCGGGACCGGGCGTCGTACGAGTTCGCCCTGGCCTCGACGGCGGCGCAGCTGTCGCTGGATGGCGAGATGATCGGTGAAGCGCGGGTGGCGCTCGGCGGCGTCGGCACCAAGCCGTGGCGCTGTCCGGAAGCCGAAGCGGCACTGGTCGGCCAACCTGCCGAAATGGCGACTTTCGAGCGTGCGGCGGATATCGCCCTGCGTGATGCCGTACCGCTCGAGCACAACGCGTTCAAGATTCCGCTGGCGCGACAATCCATCATCCGTGCGCTGCGCGAGGCGACGCGTCTCGCCCGTCAGAGCGGAGAACAGGAGGGCCAAGCATGAACGATTTGACCCAATCCGCATTCAACAAGCCGCGCGTGGTCGGCCAGCGAACGCCGCGCATCGACGGTGAGTTCAAGTTGACCGGCCGCGCTGGCTACACCGGCGAACTGCTGGCCGAGGGCATGCTCTACGGCTATCCGGTGCCGGCGACGATCGCCAATGGCGTGCTCGAATCGCTCGAACTCGATGACGCCCTGGCCATGCCGGGCGTGGTCGATATCCTTCACCACGGTCACTTCGAACACTTGCACCGCTCGCCCAACTCCATGGCCCATGGCGATATGGTCAGCGAAGTGCGCCTGCCGTTCGAGGACGAGCGCATCTACTATCACGGCCAGTACGTGGCGCTCGTGGTGGCGGAAACCTTCGAGCAGGCACGGGCTGCCGCTTATCGTGTCATCGCCCGGTACAAGGAAGAGGACGGTGCCGCCATCGGGCTCCTGCACACCGACGCCCAGGGCGAACTGCAGGAGAGCGGAGGCACGTCTCGCGGTGACCCCGAGGCGGCGTTCGGGGGTGCCGAGGTGAAGATCGACTCGACCTATCAGATCGCGGCCGAAAGCCATCTGCAGATGGAGATGCACGCGACGCTCGCCGAGTGGCGCGACGACGGCAAGCGCCTGGTGGTGCACGAATCGACCCAGGGCGTCTTCTTCCAGCGCAACGCCATGGCGCGCATCTTCGGGCTCGCCCAGGAAAATCTCGAGGTCATCTCGCACTATATCGGCTCGGGCTTCGGCAACAAGCTGTTCATGTGGCCCCATGCCGTGGCGACCGCCGTGGCGGCGCGCATGGCCGGCCGGCCGGTCAAGGTGGTACTGCCGCGCCAGCAGGACATGACCGGTGGCGGCAATCGTCCCGCGTCGCGCCAGCGCGTTCGCCTGGGCGCCGATCGCAGCGGCAAGCTGACCTCGGTGATACACGACAGCACCACCGAGACATCGTTGGTGCATCAGTACGTCGATGCCTGCGGCAGTGCCACGCCGAGCTTCTACGCCTGCGACAACGTCTCGACCAGCCAGCGCGTGCTCGAAGTGAATCACGGCACGCCCTGCCCGATGCGCGCACCCGGTGAAGTCTCGGGTATCTTCGCGCTGGAAACGGCGATGGACGAACTGGCGGTCGAGCTGGGCATGGACCCGGTCGAGCTGCGCCAGAAGAACAACGCCGAGCAGGATCCGGCCAGCGGCTTGCCGTGGTCGAGCAAGCATCTCGACGAGTGCCTCACCAGTGCCGCCCGTCGGTTCGGCTGGGACAAGCGCAATCCGGCCGTCGGTTCGATGCGCGACGGTGACGAGATCGTCGGCTATGGCATGGCGTCGTGTACCTGGTCCGCCGGGCGCCAGCCCTGCGAGGCGCGGGTCGAACTGCGCGCCGACGGCTCGCTGTTCGCCGCCTGCGGCACCCAGGATATCGGCACCGGCACCTATACCATCGTGGCGCAGGCCGTCGCCGAGCTGACCGGTGCGGATCTCTCGCGTATCGAGGTCAAGCTGGGCGAGACCAGCCTGCCGGCCGGACCGCTCTCGGGCGGCTCCATGGCGACAGCCACGGTGCTGCCGGCGGTGGCCGCCGCGGTGCGCGACGCGCTGGATGCGATCAAGGAAGTGGCGACCGGCAGCGGCGGCGCTTTCGAAGGCAGCGATGCCGATTCGCTCGAGGCGGAGCAGGGCGGTCTTACCGATGGCCAGCGCCGCGTGAGCTTCGAGGAGATTCTCGAGACCGGCAAGCTCTCCAGCGTCAACGGCAAGGGGAGCGCGGCGCCGGGGGACGAACGAAGCGAGTACAGCTTCCGCTCGTTCGGCGCGCACTTCGTCGAGATCCGGATCGATCCCGAGATCTCGCGCGTGCGCGTGGCCCGGGTCGTCTCCACCATCGACATCGGCCGGGCGATCAATCCGCCGACGGCGCGCAATCAGGTCGAAGGCGGCATCGTCATGGGGCTCGGCATGGGGCTTCTCGAAAAGCTCGACTACGACCCGCGTGACGCCCGGCTGATCAATGCCAACGTGGCCGACTACATCGTGCCGACGCATGCCGATGCGCCGGACATCGATGTCGAGCTGCTCGACTACCCGGACTTCAAGCACAACGAATTCGGGGGCCGGGGCGTCGGCGAGATCGGTCTTACCGGGGTGGCGCCGGCGATCGCCAATGCGATCTATCACGCTACCGGCAAACGCTATCGGGATCTGCCGATCACGATAGAAGCGCTACTGGCTGCGTCCTAGCGGCGAGTGTCGCCTGTTCCGTTCAGGAACAGCTCGACGCAGCGTTTGACCCGGTTCTCGATCGCCGTCCGTGAGGGCGGCGATTCCAGTTGCAGAACCCGGATCAGATGCCATTCGCCCAGCAGCATGCCGAGAAAGATCCCGGCGAGTTCGACGCTGTCGCACGCCGGCAACAGCTGCCGTTGCACCCGGCGCTCGAGGTAGTCCGCCAGCGCGTGTCGAACGCGACCCGGCCCGCCGTCGAAGAACAGCCGCGCCAGCAACGGCTGGCGCGGGCTTTCGGCGACGACCTCGCGATAGATGCCCAGGGTTTCCTCGTCCATTATCTTGACCAGCAGATCGATGCCGAGACGTTCCAGCGCGACCTGGATCGGCAGCTCGTCGATGCCGTCGGCCGTCAGCGTGTCGTAGATATGATGGGAGCGTCGTTCGATCATCGCCTGGAACAGGCCTTCCTTGCTGCCGAAGTGCCGATAGAGCGTCGTCAGCGAGCCCCCGGCGTGGGCCACGATATCGTTGACGCTGACCTGGCCGTAGCCGCGTTCGAGAAATAGCCGCTGTGCGGCATCGAGCAGTGCGTCCCGGCGCTGGCGGCCGCGTTCGGTCGTTGGCGGTGAATCCTTGGGAGATGTCGATGACATGGCGCTTCCTCGTGCCGGCCCGGCCGGTTTTTTCTGATACGCGATGGCGTTTTTTAAAAGATAGTGTAGTCTACACTACACATTGAGTGAGCGTGCGCCACTGGCATGAAAAAAGGCTCTGCATGAAGATCAAGAAGAAAATCTATTCGGCGGTGATCGTTCTGGTGGTGCTGGTAGTGGCGCTGGTTCTCGTGTGGCGTTGGTGGCACACGGGGCGCTATTTCGTCGAGACGGACAACGCCTACGTGCATACCGACGCCGTGGCGGTGCGGGCCGAAGTCAGCGCGCGAGTGATGGAAGTGGCGGTGGACGACAACGAGCGCGTCGAACGAGGCGATCTGCTGGTCCGGCTCGACGACCGCGATACCCGCAGCCAGCTGGCGCAATCCCAGGCGCAGCTGGCCGTCAGCACTGCCAACGTGACCCAGGCCGAGCGTCAGGTCGATCTCGACCAGGCCAGCATCGACGAAGCCCAGGCGCAGGTGACAGCGGCACAGTCGGACGTGTCCCAGGCGCAACAGCATCTCCAGCGCTCGCAGTCGCTGGCGGCGAACAATTACGCCTCGCGCCAGCAGCTGCAGGACGATCAGGCCTCGCTGCGAGTCGCCCAGGCGACGTTGGCGGCGCGTCAGGCCAGTGTCGAATCGGCGAAACGCCGGCTGTCCGCCGATCGGGCGTCGATCGACAGCGCCAAGGCCAACCGCGATGCCGCCCAGGCCGATATCGATTACGCCCAGAGCCAGCTGGACAAGACCCGTATCGTCGCCAGACGCGATGGCGTGATCGGGAATCTGAGCGTCGAGCCCGGCGATCTGGCCCAGCCGTCGCTGACGCTGATGCAGCTGGTTCCGGTACAGACCGCGTACGTGGTCGGCAACTACAAGGAAACCCAGATCGGGCGGATGCGCGTCGGTCAGCCGGTGTCGCTGGAGGTGGATGCCTACCCGGATATCGAGTTCAAGGGCAAGGTCGACAGCGTGGCACCGGCCACCGGCACCCAGTTCAGCCTGCTGCCGCAGGACAACGCCACCGGCAACTTCAACAAGATCGTCCAGCGCGTGCCGGTCAAGATTCGCGTCACGGAGCCCAAGGATCAGCTATGGCGGCTGCAGTCCGGCCTGTCGGTGGTGCCCTCGGTGGATACCCGCAGCGTTGACGGCCAGGCGATCTACTTTGATCCCGGCCCGCATCTCGACGACGGTTCGGACCGCGCCGTCGACGATAAGTCGTGAATCAGCGCCGTGCGTGTCGATCATGCCTATCGTTCATGAGTGCTGTCGCGAATGTCTGTCATGAAAATGTCTGCCGTGAGTATCGGTCATGAGTGTCGGTCATGAGTGTCGGTCATGAGTGAAGTGGCACCGCCTTCGGGGGCTGGTCCGCAGGAGATGCCCTCCTGGCATTACCGCTTCGGTTTCATCGCGGCGGTGTTCGGCATGTTCATGGCGATCCTGGATATCCAGATCGTCGCCAGCTCGCTGAACGAGATCCAGGCCGGCGTCTCGGCTTCGAGCGACGAGATTTCCTGGATCCAGACCTCCTACCTGGTGGCGGAGATCATCATGATCCCGCTCTCCGGCGTGCTGACGCGCTGGCTTTCGACCCGTGTCGCCTTCGTCGTTTCCTGTGCCGGCTTTACCCTGGCGAGTCTCGGCTGCGCGCTGGCCTCCAGCATCGAACAGCTGATCGTGCTGCGCGCCATCCAGGGCTTCATGGGTGGCGCGATGATCCCGATCACCCAGGCGGTCAGCTTCACGCTGTTCCCGCGCCGGGCGATGGGCGCTGTCCAGGGCGTGATCGGCATGGTGGTGACCATGGCACCGTCGATCGGCCCCACGGTGGGCGGCTATGTCACTGAGCTGTTCAGCTGGCATTGGCTGTTTCTGGCCAACGTCATCCCCGGCATCTGCGTCACGCTGGCCGCATGGCGCTTTCTCGATATCGACGAGGGCGACAAGAGCGTCGCCAAGCGCCTCGATTTCCGCGGTCTGTTTTTGATCGCACTGTTTCTCGGCAGTCTGGAGTTCGTGCTCGAGGAAGGCCCCGGCGACGACTGGTTCGCAAGCCAGTTGATCGTGTGGATGACGCTGCTCTGCGCGGCTTCCTGCATCGGCTTCTTCTGGCGCGTGTTCACTTATGCGCACCCGATCGTTGATCTACGCGCCTTCCGCAACATCAATTTCTCGATCGGCACCGGCCTGGTGTTCGTGGTCGGGATCGCGATGTACGGACTGGTCTATCTGATGCCGCTGTTCCTGGGCAACGTTCGCGGTTACTCGAGCCTTCAGATCGGCGAGGTGATGTTCGTCACCGGGGTGGCGATGTTCTTTACCGCGCCGATCGTGGGGCGGCTGACCAACTCGGTCGACCTGCGCGTGCTGCTGTTCTTCGGCCTGACGCTGATCGGTATCGGCACGGCGATGAACAACAATCTGACCAGCGAGTCGGGTTTCTGGCAGTTCTTCTGGCCGCAAATCGTGCGCGGCATCGGCATGATCATGTGCATCATCCCCGCCTCTCGCATTGCCCTGGGCACGCTGCCGCCGCAGGAGCTGGGCAACGCGGCGGGGCTCTTCAGCGTGATGCGCAACCTCGGCGGCGCGGTGGGACTGGCGATGCTCGATACCGTGCGCGACTGGCGCGAGGACTATCACTGGAACCAACTGATACCCGCGCTCGACCAGGGTCGCCTCGCGGTGCAGCAGCAGATCGACAACTATCAGGCGATGCTGATCGGCCACGTCGCCGACCCTTACCACAGCGCGGTGGCGCTGCTCGGCCAGCGCTTCGGCGTTCAGGCCCAGGTGCTCGCCTACAACGACATCTTCCTGTGGCTCGGCTGCATCTATCTGCTCTGCGTGCCGCTGGTGTTCCTGCTCAAGAAGATCGAGCATTAGAGGCGCCCCCTGCGTTTCCTCTCGCGGTCCTGTCGGCTGGTAAGGCCTAGGCGCCAATGATTCAATGGCGTCATCTTCCGCTCGACGACCTTCAGGATTCTCACCATGCCTTCGCCCCAATCTTCCAAACCCGGCGCCGACGAACCCACCCGTACCGTACTGCGCCTGATCGGCAGTTTTGCCGCACCGGTGGTGATCTATCTGGTGGCCTGGGAGCTGGTGGCGCGGCTGATTTTGCCTGGCGTGGCGGCTAGTGGGCGCGAGTTCGTGATCAATCTGTTCAGCGTGCTGATTCCGTTCGCGGGCGTAATGGCCAGCGTCTATCTCGCCGGCATCAAGGCCGGTCGGCTGATGGGTGGCGGCGTGATGGCGGTGTTCTTCCTCTATCTCTACGTCTCCTCCGGCGTCGCGTTCAGCTGGCTGCCGGTGGCGTTGACGCTGGGCGGAATTGCACTGGCGGTGGTCGTCGCACGCTACTGCCCGACGATGAAACCCGATCTCGGCGGCGCTTTCGGCTAGGTCGCCCTCCATGTCGACGCCGATTTCCGTTCCAACGCCGCAGGCGGACCCTGCACTCACCCAGTGGCTGGCGGATCGCCGCGATGGCCTGAGCCGACGGCGCTGGCGCGGCGTGCTGTGGATTGCCGACGACGCTTCGAATGCGATCCGCAAGGCGATGGCCTGGATCGCATCGGCCGATTGGCAATCGCCGCTGTGGATCGGCCCCGAACTGCCGGAGTTGCCGGAAAGCCTGGCGCGATTGAGCGCTTCCCGCGCCCGCAGCCAACTGGGCAGCGAGCACGATCTGGTGGTGTTCGATACGGTTTCCGCACAATCCGGGTTCGACCCGGACGCCTTCGGGGCCATCAGCGGCACCGTCCTGGCCGGGGGCTGGCTGGTACTGCTGACGCCGAAGCACTGGCTAAAGCCCACCGGGGCAAACTGGCTGCCGGATGCCGACTATCGACGGATGGCGCACTGGCCCCATGATGCAGCAACCCTGTCAACGCACTACCTGCAACGCCTCGCCGGCAGGCTTCGAGACAGCGCCGATCTGGCGGTGAGGCCGCCTGATACCGCGTTGCCGCTTTCGTCTTCAGCGGTCTTCTCCGATTCAGAGTTCGAGCCGGACTCTCGCATCGATGCGCGCGTCGACGACCGCGACTGTCTGACTCGGGATCAGGCAGCGGCGGTGTCGCGGCTGACGCGCATGCGCCGCCGCCGCCCGGTGGTGCTGATCGCCGATCGTGGCCGCGGCAAGAGCGCCGCGCTGGGCATCGCGGCGGCGCGGCGTTTGATGCAAGGCGAACGCCGACTGTGGATCACGGCGTCGAGCCTCGTTGCGGTCGAGGCCGTGTTCGAACGTCTCGCGCAGCTGTTGCCCGACGGCCGTCGCGACTCGAATCGTTTCGAGGTCACCTTGGATGGCCGCGACTGCTGCGTGGAGTGGCTGCTCCCTGAGCAGGTAACGGCAGCGCTGGCGGCGGCCGATATCGACGCACAATCTCCACCGACGCTGTTCGTCGACGAGGCCGCAGCGATTCCCGCCGCGCGGCTGATCGCTTGGTTGCGCCACTTTCCACGCATCGCCTTCGCCACGACCGTGCACGGCTACGAGGGGACCGGGCGCGGGTTCGAGGTGCGACTGCGCGACGCGCTGTGTCGGCTGACGCCGGAGTGGAAGCGGCTGACGCTGCAGACACCGATCCGCTGGAATGCTGGCGATCCGCTGGAAAATCTGACTCAAGACCTGCTGTGTCTGGATGCCGAGATCGAGCCGGACGATTCCGTTTCGAACGCCATGCGCGAAGCATCGGTCAGCTATGAATGGCTGGACCGGGAATCGCTGGCTGGGGACGAGGCCTTGTTGAACCCGGTCTTCGGGCTGCTGGTGCAGGCCCACTATCGCACCTCGCCCAGCGATCTGCGTCAGCTGTTGGATGGGCCCGATGTTCAACTGCTGGCGGCTTTTGCCGGCGAGGCCGGGGAAAAGCACGTGGTGGGGCTGTGCGTGGTCCAGCAGGAGGGCGGCTTCGACGCCGAACTGGCCAACGCCATCTATCATGGGCAACGGCGTCCGCGTGGCCATCTGCTGGCACAGTCGCTGGCTACCCACGGCGGTTTCGAGGCCGCCGCGCTCGCGTGTTGGTGGCGCATCATGCGCATTGCCGTGCATCCCGCGGTTCGGCGCCGGGGGCTGGGTGCGGCAATGATCGAACAGGTTGCGAACGCGGTACGGGGTCATGGCCTCGATCGCCTGGGTGTGAGCTTCGGCGCCGAGCCGTCGCTGATTCATTTCTGGCGTCAGCAAGGTTTCAGCACGTTGAGAGTCGGGCTGACGCGGGAGGCCTCCAGCGGCGAACCGGCGCAGATGATGGGCCGCGGGCTGACGCTCGACGCCGAACAGGCCACGGCTCGCATGAACGCGGACCACGTCTGCCAGTTGCCGGATCTGCTGGCCGATACGCTGCGTGACATCGAACCCCTCGTCGCGGCGGCCTGGCTGCATGAGGGGGCGGCGGCATCGCTGCCGGCCGATCTGCCCGACCGCCTCGGCTGGTTTGCCGCGGGCGGCGGCGAACTGGCGCTGGTGCGACCCTGGCTGCGGCTTGCCTGGCTCGCTTGGTGGCGGCAACAGCCACCGACCAGCGTTCCGCAGGCGCTGGAGGTCGATCGCGCGGGCGGTCTCTCGGCTGATGGGGGAGAGAACCCGGACCTGACGGAAGCGCCTCACGTGGCCGCGGCGGTAGCGGCGCTGTTCCAGTATCGGGACGGCGCACTGTCATCGCGGGGGCGGCGTGAGCAGCAGGGCGCGGCGCGCCGGCTGGCGGCGACCCTGCAGGCATGGGTGGTGGAAAATGACGGAGAGAAGGCCGGGAAGAGCGCCGGCCGGCCGGATATGGTCAAGCCGCAACTAGACGAGTAAGGTGTTGGCACCTCAAAACGAGCCGCGGTTCGCGCCGCCGGCTTAGATTACATTCATCACTCTTTCGACACCCGTTGCGGCGCCACCCGCCGCGCGACGAGGCTGGAATCGACCATGAACGATCATCTGCTGCAACTCTCTCCCGAGCCCGTGTGGCGCCACTTCCGTACGCTCTGCAATACGCCGCGCTCCTCAGGTCACGAAGCGAAACTGGTCGAGATTCTGGAACGCTGGGCCGACGACAACGGCCTGACCCACGACCGCGACAGCTACGGTAATCTGCGGATCCGCCGGGCCGCGAGCCCCGGCTGTGAGTCGGTGCCCGGCGTGATCCTTCAGGGCCATCTCGACATGGTCACCCAGGCCAACAGCGATCACCCCCACGATTTCCTCAACGACCCGCTCGATACCTACGTCGAAGATGGCTGGCTGCATGCCCGCGGTACCACGCTCGGCGCCGACAACGGTCTCGGCGTGGCGGCGGCGCTGGCGATTCTGGAAGCGGATGATATCGACCACGGGCCGATCGAGGCGTTGTTCACGCTGGAAGAAGAGACCTCGCTGCAGGGCGCGCTGTCGCTGGACGAAGGCTGGTTGGAAGGGCGCTATCTGCTCAATCTCGATTCCGAGGATCGAGGCGAGGTCTACATCGGCTGCGCCGGCGGTGCCGACGTGGTCGTCGACGCCGACCTGCCGATGCGCGGATGCGACGAAGAAGAGGTGATGCGCAAGATCTCCCTGACCGGGCTGGTCGGCGGGCACTCCGGCGCGGATATCCACAAGGAGCGCGGCAACGCCAACCAGTTACTGGTCCGCGCACTGCGCGGGCTGAGCGATCTGGAAATTCGCCTGGTGGATTACCACGGCGGCACGCTGCGCAACGCGCTGCCTCGCGAGGCGTTCGCCACCATCGTCGTCGACGAGCATCATTTGCCGGCCATGGAAGAGACACTGACCACATTGCAGGCGCTCTATCGCGAAGAATTGGCGGGCGTGGACGACGGCGTGACGCTGTCGCTGTCACCTGCAGCGACCTCCTGCGAAGAGGCCGAAGCGCTGACCGATACCGCCACTCAGTTGCTGGTCGCCGCCCTGCACGCCGCGCCTCACGGCGTCGACCGCATGAGCGTCGAAGTGCCGGGCGTGGTCGAGACCTCCAACAATCTCGGCGTCGTCTCGCTGGAGAACGGGCGTTTCCATCTCTGCGCGCTGGTACGTTCGCTGCGCGATAGCGCGACGCTCAACCTGGCAGACCGTTTCACCGCGCTGTTCGGCCTGATTGGCGCCCAGACGCGGGTCGAAAACGTCTATCCAGGCTGGACGCCGAGCGCCGACAGCACGCTGCTGACGCGCTTCCGTCGCTTGCATCGAGAAGAACTGGGCGAGGATCCGGCGGTCAAGGTCATCCACGCCGGGCTCGAGTGCGGCATCATCGGCGGCAAGTATCCGCAGCTGGAAATGATCTCCTTCGGCCCGGTGATTCGCGGCGCGCATTCACCCACCGAGCGTACCGAGCTCTCATCCGTCGAAGAGTTCTGGAAAGTCCTCAAAGCCCTAGTGGCCGATATCGCCTCCGGCAAGGCCGCCTGAAGCTGAACATGACGAGCGGTTCTCTCGCAGCAATTCAAGAGAACCGCTCGCCACGGGTGAAAGCCCACTCCCTCAAGCGCCTTCCTGCCAAAGCGCTGTCCGTGCCGAATCCAGTGACCGGCCAGCACACTCTCGCCCCTCCCAGCGCAATATCCTCTAAACGCCAAGCCTCGTCGAAAATCATTTCAACACCCACCTTATGCTTATGTAGGTATTGCTCTCCATGTAACGGCTGGTTACGTTACGGTACAGTCGATTCAGGAAGACTTATGACCAATAAGCACGTTGAGAATATGGAACGGATGGCAACCGATCATCGCAGCATGCCAAAGTAGTGGCGGTCGCGTGCCCGAAGGCCTGACTAAGCTCAACCCAAAGTGCTGCGGACTCCGGCAAAGCCCTTGCTCAGCACATACATTCGCTCTTAAATGGGTTTACTGTATTTCTATGAACCAACATCAGATCCAGCAGAAAGCGCCGAACTTTTCTGAGTGTCATCTAAATTAATGGATTGAATGCGAAATCGTAGGCCAGATAAAATTAATAAACAAATACGCTATCTAATACCCTTTGGGTAAACCAGGAAGCGAAAAATGGCAGAGAAAAATAACGAAGCAAACGTCACGGTGAGACTGCGTGATGAAATTGATTTGGCCGGATTAGAAAGTTGGCACAACAAGCTCAGCGAGAAGTGCGGTACCTGCGGAGTCAGCATCGCCCGTCAAGTGAGCGAAGGGAATGGAATCGCTGCCGTTAAATTATCACTATTGCCTCTCGCTATTGACACACACGATGGAATGAATGTTCTCAATAGTTTATTTGAATTCGAAGATCCGAAATCACGCTCACCGCTTTTGTTTAGGCTACTTCAAGTACGGCGGAAATAACGTGATGTATGATTTGACCTGACAAATTGTTGCAGTTTGCCACCCAAAGCGCTGCTGCGTTATGGGTTTCCTCCGCGGGCTTCGCCTGCTCGGGTGTCAACTGAGTTAAGGTGTGAAATGCCAGAGAGATCATGTCAGAGGTAGTCCAAATCATGACTCGCCGTATTACATGGTCATTTTCAGTAGCCATCGCACCGAGGGAAACAATAGTTAAGGGGAAATGGAAGACGGGATGATTGAGTTGGTTTCAGCTCAATCTAGCTTCTTGGGTATGGAGTTCGTCCAGCGGATTTGGGCATCACTGTATCCTACTGGGGAAGCTGGGAGACCATTGCCAATTGGAAAAGAATGCAGAGCATCGAGAAGCTCAGCGACTTGCCACCAAAAAGTACTTTAACTTCGGGTTCGTGTTGCGAGATTAAAGCGAGAGTGCTGCATTTAAACAGTCAATAAGGATGCGTATGGCGATCAATTACATCATCTATGCTCTAGGTATGAAGGGTCAAGTGATTGACAGGGTATTCGTTCCTTACCGGGAGAGAGACGGTGGTTTTCCCATTTTCTCTGAAGAGCTTTACCGGAAAAACGGAAGCGACAGGATCCAGAAAGCGGAGAACAAAGTTTCCGGAATCATCGAGGTTGCCGAAGCAATTCACTACATGCGGCAGGGTGGTTATCGCTGGAGACTCAAGGAGTATGAGACTGGGCAATCCAACATTTTCAAACCCGAGCATCTTGTGGTACACGAGCTATGAGTTTGAATAAGGTGGGCACCGCGACGCCAAGCCGCTGTACTTCGTTGGCGCGCATTACTACTGGCTTTTGTGCGAATTGACACCTGATACGTTGCAGGGTACATTTAGGGCATGATCAGAAGCTTCAAACACAAGGGCTTGGCCAAATTCTTCGAGTCCGGTAGTACCGCAGGGATCCAGGCTGCCCATGCAAAGAGGCTTCGGCTTATTCTCGGTAGGCTCAATGCGGCGACAGGCGCCGAAGATATGGATTTGCCGGGCCTTCGACTCCACAAGCTTTCCGGTAATCGGACTGATGTTTGGTCGGTGACGGTAAGCGGAAACTGGCGCGTGACGTTCCGGTTTAACGATGGAGACGCCGAGATAGTGAACTATGAAGATTATCACTGAGGTGCTCTTATGTTGATGCACAACCCGCCCCACCCAGGTGAAGTCATACGAGAGCTTTGTCTGGAACCCCTTGGCCTATCAGTAACCGCAGCTGCGGAAGCGCTAGGCGTAACCCGAAAAACGTTAAGTGCCGTTCTGAATGGAAAGGCCGGCATTAGTCCGGAAATGGCGATCCGGCTTTCTATTGCTTTTAATACCTCGTCAGAGAGCTGGCTAATCCAACAGTCTCAATATGAGCTTTGGCATGCCGAGCAGCATCGAAAAGATCTTAGAGTCAAGAGGCTAGTTGCCGCATAGGAAAGCGATATCACCAAGTCTCGCGCCGTTTATGGCGCGTTAACTCGCATCAATTCATTTCCATAGACCAGACGCCCAGCAGTTGGGCTGGCCCCATTGTCTGCAAAAGGCGTTAATTCAGGGGCGGTAGTAAAGGCGGTGACAGCCGCTTATCGGTTGTCATTCTCCCCGCTGTTGGCGCGTGTCCTCGCGTACCGCCTCGCAACCTTGCTCAGAGATATATCCCTTCGAGAGCGCGTGCTCCGCCATGCTGACGCTGTCGTGGGCCAGTATCAGCTCGCACCCTGCCTGCTTGACCTCGTTGGCCAGCGCTTCGATCGCGGCATCTCGTTCCGGGTCGTTATCGACCTTGCGAATGTAGATGGCGCGTACGCGATCCGGATGTGCCTTGACGATTTCGGCGTAGACCTCGGGATCCCGTTGGCCGCTGTCGCCGATGAGGATGAACGGCAGCGTATCGTAGAGCGCCAGCATGTTGTTGATCACATCGGACTTGTGGTCCTGTGCTTTACGCGGCCAGGGGCGCTTCAGCGTCATGCCCCATTCGCGCAGGAACAGGATCGGCCCGACCGGAATATTGTTCATGTTGAAGAACGTCTCGAGCACTTCGTAGATGGCCCATGGCCCCCGCGATACGTAGAGCATGGGGCGCTTGCGATTCTCTTCGGCGCCACCGTAGAGCGCGCGATACAGGGCGGAGACGCCGGGAAAGGCCGTGCGTCGATCGGCCTTCTCCATGAACAGCCGATAGAGCATCTTCAGCTTGTTGGCGACACCGGTGTACATTACGGTGTCGTCGATATCGCTGATCACGATCAGGTCGGTGCTGGCCGGTGGAATGTAGATTTCGGTTTCGGTGCTGATGGCGTCGTCTTCCGAGACCACCTGCAGTTTGACCGTATGCCAGATCGCGTCGGCGGGAAGCGTGTGGGTGATATCGACATGGGCGTGGAAATAGCCATCACGGTCGGTGGTGACGGTGGCATGAGTCGCGCCCATCCGGATATCGACACGGGCATCTCTGACCCCGTGCCTGACGACGCGGCGGGCGACATCGACCAGGTCGCTGGCGACACCGCCTTGCTTCCAGCCAGCCAACCGGCCGGGTTGCCGAAACACGCGACCCATGATGAAAGCTTCCGAATGCGAGCCATAGCCGCGATACGGATGCACGATGACGCCGCCTTCACCCTTGTCTCCCCGCATGGGGCGGATGAAGATTCGAACCAGCTTCTTGGTGAAATGGACGAGCTTGGCGACGAACAGTCGGGGCAGCGAATTCGATTCCGAAGCGGAATCGGCGCTGAAACGCTCGTGGGATCGCTCTCTGGAACGGCTTCCGGAGCTGTCACCGCCAGCACTGCTACCGGCGCTTTCACCAGAATTGCCATCAGAACTGTCGCTTGAACTATTGGCAGAGGTGTCGGCGGATATGTCGGAAGAGTGGGGCACGATGAGAGGCAATCCTAGGTTTGGTTAACCGTGAGTATGGGAACTCGGGGGCCATCGTGCAAAGTCTGACGGAGAATCGGGCAAAATGAGAGAGCCTGACGCAAGAACGCCCACCAAAAGGCGGGCGTTCGTTCAGCCATGTCCGAAGACGATCAGGCGTGCTGTTTGCTGTGACGCCCTTCGGCCAGCTCTTCCAGCAGCTTGGCATTGAAGTCGTCGAGATCCTTCGGCGTGCGGCTGGTGACCAGGCCGCTGTCGACCACGACGGATTCGTCGACCCAGGCTGCCCCTGCGTTCTTCAGATCCTGCGCGACTGACGGCACCGAGGTCATCTTGCGACCCTTGACCACTTCGGCGTTGATCAGGATCCACGGCGCGTGGCAGATCGCGGCGACCGGCTTGCCGGCTTCGAAGAAGGCCTTGACGAAGCTGAGCGCGGTGTCGTTCAGGCGCAGAGTGTCCGGATTGAACAGGCCACCGGGAAGTACCAGCGCGTGATAGTCGGCGGCGCTGACGTCGCTGAGACTCTTGTCGGCTTCGTAGGTGTCGCCCCAGTCCGTTTCGGCCCAAGCGCGGATGCCCTTGCCGTCCGGCGTGATCACGTGGGTTTCGACACCCTGACTTTGCAGCGCGGCGCGCGGTGCGGAGAGTTCGGATTCCTCGAAGCCATCGGCGGCGAGAATTGCGACACGTTTGCCATTGAGTTGCTGAGCCATCTTGACCTCCTGGTCCTGGTAAATCGGCTCGATAAATCGGCTGGATATATCGGCTGATGTTTCCATAAATCACAAGCCCATGGGCCGTCCCGGTCCATGTCTCGGCTTACTCCTAAAGTTTGGGATAGTCTGAATAAAGTTCAAGGGAAAATCGGGGCTTTCGATGCCATGGCTTGCGCTGGGTCAATAAGTTGCGGATGGTGACGCCGCAATGGCGTCGAGGTCAGAGGAAGGCAAAGCGATGAGTAAGGCGAAACGATGAATGTAGCGGGGGAGTGGCTGTCGGGCGGTGGTCTTGTCATGGTGTCGCTGCTCGGGTTGATGGTAGTGGTGTTGGGCGTCGGTCTGCTGTGGCAGCGGCAGCGCTGCATGAGCGAGAGGGAAACGCTCCAGTCCCGTTTGCAGGCCAGCGAGGCTCAGTGCCTGCGCCTGGAGCACGAGCTGGCCCAGAGCGACAGCCAGCAGGACGATCTTCGCGAGCGTCAGGCCCAACTTCAGCAGCAGTTGGTCGCCCGCGAACAGCAGCTCGAGGCGCTCAATGAACGTCTGGCCACGCTGCGTGAGCAGTACGGTCGGTTGGAGACCCGCCACGAGCAGCAGCAGAACCAGCATGCCGAACAGCTTCAACTACTCGAGCAGGCAAAGACGCGGCTGGGCCACGAGTTCGAATCGCTTGCCGGGCGCATTTTCGACGAGCGTCAGCGCGCCTACAGCGCACAGAGCCGGGATAGTCTGGAGGCGCTGCTGAAGCCGTTTCGCGAGCAGGTCAGCGGCTTTCGTCAGCGTCTCGAAGAGATCCACGGTCAGGAAGTGCGCGAACGCACTACGCTCAAGGTGCAGATCGATCAACTCGCATCGCTCAACCGCCAGATCACCGAAGAAGCCGCCAATCTCACCCGCGCCCTGAAAGGCGACAAGAAGATGCAGGGCAACTGGGGCGAGATGATGCTGGAGTCGGTGCTGGAGCGCTCCGGTCTGCGGCGGGATATCGAATACCGGCGCGAGGTCTCGATCGACGGCGAGCACGGGCGTCAGCGTCCGGATGCGATCATCTATCTGCCGGACGACAAGCATCTGATCGTCGATGCCAAGGTCTCGCTCAACGCCTATGTGCGCTACGTCAACGCCGAAGACGAGGTCGAGCGCGAGCAGGCGCTACGCGCGCATGCGCAGGCGGTGAGAAGCCATATCGAGTCGCTTTCCGGGCGTGACTATCCGCAGCTGCCGGGACTGCGCTCGCCGGATTTCGTGTTCCTGTTCATGCCGGTCGAACCGGCCTTTGCGGTCGCCTTCCAGCATGACGAAAGCCTGTTTCAGGACGCGTTCTCTCGCGACATTATCGTGGTCACGCCGACCACGCTACTGGCCAGCCTGCGCACGGTGGCGAGCCTGTGGAATCTCGAGCGCCAGAACGAGAACGCGCGGCATATCGCCGAGCGTGCCGGCAAGCTGCTCGACAAGTTCCAGGGGTTCGTTTCGAGCCTCGAGGATGTCGGCCGGCATCTGGGGAGGGCGCAGGGCAGTTACGATCAGGCGATGGGGCGACTGGCGACCGGCCAGGGCAGCCTGGTCGGCCAGGCGCTGGCGCTCAACAAGCTGGGCGTGCGGATGAAGCGCGATCTACCGGCGCATTTGGCTCGCGATGCCGAGGACGATATCGACAACGAGCCGGGCGAACCGGAAGGCGACGACGAATCACGGCAGGTCGAGGATTCCAGCCGCGATCCGCGCTCGCCTGATGACGGCTCGGCCTCGTAAACGCAGACCGCCGCCCGGGTGGGCGGCGGTCATCAACAGCGATCGGTTCGCGCGGAAGAAGATCAACCCAGGTAGGCGTTGAGCATCCACACGGTCTTTTCCTGCTCGCGGATGTAGTCGCTGGCCAGAGAGGCGGTGCCTTCGTCATCGGCATCGCTGGCCTGGGAGAGCAGTTCGCGCTGGAGCTCGATCAGCACCTGAAAACCTTCCACCAGCCCGCGCACGCACTGCTTGCCGTCGGCGACCTGCTTGTCTTCCTGGATCTGGGAGATCTTGGCGTAGTCGCTGTAGGCATGCAGCGGCTGGTAGCCCAGGGTCAGAATACGTTCGGCGACTTCGTCGACCTTGGTCAGCAGATCGGTGTAGATTTCCTCGAACTTAGCGTGAAGCTCGAAGAACTGCTCGCCCTTGACGTTCCAGTGATAGCCGCGGGTGTTCATGTAGAACACCTGATAGTTGGCCAGCAATCCGTTGAGTCGCTCCGCGAGCTGCTGGGCGCTGGACGCGTGCAGACCTATCGCATTGGTATCGGTATCGGACATGGTATCTCTCCTGGAAAGTGATGGTGAGAGTGTAACCGGGCGCTCTCCGCAGACCCATCCAAGTGTCGGTATGGCTTGGATAGCGTCGTTCTATCAGGATGTTAAGCGCGTTTCGAAGCGTGTTTCGTATCTACCTATATCAGGGCTACATGACCAAAAGACAAGCCTCGCGTGAGTTCGTCCGACGGTGCCTCATCGGTTGGTGTCGGCCCGCCAGAGCCTGGCCAGCGTGCGCGCGCGATCGCTCAGCAGTTCGCCGCAGCGGGCCAGTGCCTCCTCCAGCGTGATCGGGCCGTCCGCCAGGGCGAACGCGGCGGTGATGCCGTGTTCGAACGCGTCCTGCCACTGATCGCCGAGGCGCCCGACCAGCGCGACGGTGGGTACGCCGAAGCGCTCGGCTCGACGGGCGATGCCGATCGGCGTCTTGCCGGAAAGGCTCTGGCCATCCAGCTGGCCCTCGCCGGTGATGACCCAGTCGGCATCGGCCAGCAGCGTGTCGAACTCAACCTGCTCCATCACCAGCTCGATGCCGGGGCGCAGGGTGGCGCCGAGGAAGGCGCGAGCGGCGAAGCCCATGCCGCCGGCGGCACCGGCGCCGGGTAGTTCGCGGAAATCCTCGTCGAGTGCGCTGGCGGCAAGATCGGCGAAATGCGCCAGCGCCCGGTCGAGCCGGGCGACATCGGCTTCCGTCGCTCCCTTCTGGGGGCCGAAGATGGCACTGGCGCCGCGCGGCCCGAGCAGCGGGTTGTCGACGTCGACCGCCGTCTGCACTTCAAGCTCGGCCAGCCGCGGGTCGAGGCCGTCGAGATCCAGCGTCTCCAGGTCGGCCAGTGCCGCCCCGCCCGGGGGAAGCGGCTGACCTTCGCGATCGAGCAGGCGCGCACCGAGCGCGGCCAGCATGCCGGCACCGGCATCGTTGGTGGCGCTGCCACCCAGCGTCAGCACCAGCGACCGGGCGCCGGCATCCAGCGCGGCCAGAATCAACTGACCGACCCCGAAGGTGGTGCTGTGGAGCGCGGTACGCTCGCCGCGCTCGAGCTGCTGCAGGCCGCTGGCCTCGGCGAGTTCGACGAATGCGGTGCGCGAGGCTTCGTGCCAGCCCCAGGCCGCGGTGGCTTCACGACCCAGCGCATCCTGCACGGTCGCTGTACGCCGCTCGGCATCCGTCGCCGCCAGCAGCGCATCCAGCGTCCCCTCGCCGCCGTCGCCCATCGGGCACTGATGGAGGGTGGCGTCGGGCAGTTCCTGCCGCAGGCCGGCGGCGATGGCGGCGGCGGCATCGCGGGCGGAGAGCGCATCCTTGAAGCTATCGGGGGCGATGACGATGTTCATGGCATCCTCGGCTGGAAGTGAATCGGGGCGGATTGTGGCTCTGATCAGCATAACGTCGTTCGCGGTTGGCGGCGACGGGCGCTTCAGGGCGCCGCGATCGAGATGCACGCAAGACACAAGCGGACTTGAGCAAGAGACAAGCACGACTTATGCGAGAGACAAGCGGGACTGAAGCGAAACACTAGCGAGACGCAGACGTCGTGCCTCCCCGGCGCTGGATGATGGAGGTTCGACGACATCGAAAAGCGCCGGGGACCGTGGATTGGCAGGCGGGAAAATGGCATGCTGAACACTGTTCGCAATCCCTGCGAGGTGGCTGTCATGAACGATCGATTTCGTCGAGCTAGGCGTTGGTCGAGTCTCTGCATCGGGCTCGCGATGCTGAGCGGATGCCAGGCGCTGTCGGCGCCGGGACCTACCTCGTCAGCGGGCGGCAACGTGCTGCCGAGCGCCTGTCGCTGGCCTGCCAGCGGTGACTCGCTCGAACGTCTGCGGGCGACCCGCGACGCCCTCGAAAGCCAGGGCTACGCGATCCTGGACACCGATGCCACCCTGGGCCTGGTCAGCGCCGAGCGCAAGACCGCACAGCCGGGCCTCGGCGCCGTGAACAGCCCGTTCGGGCGTACCGGCTTCTGGGGCGGTTTCGGTCTGGGTGGCCGGCACGGTTATTCGCTAGGTCTGTTCCAGAACTTCGGCGGCGGCTACAACACCGATCCGGTCCAGATCGAGCGTGTTTCGGTGGTGACGCCGGACGCGACCACCCTGGTCGATCGTGACTCGGTGGTGGTCGACTACAACGGCTATCTGATCGATGCGCGCAGCTACAACCAGCCCTCGTTCTGCCAGCAGCTACATCAGGATATCGAATCTCGCCTGAACCAGCCCACTGCGGGAGCGGCCCCATGAGCCATCGTGAAATGACGACACGGCATGACGCCATCAATGGGCGATTCCGGGTTCGACGAATCGTCGGGCCGGGTCTGTTGTTCGGAAGCCTGCTGATCGCAAGCCTGTTGCTGACGGCCTGCGCGGTGTCGCCCCAGGCGCAGCCGAGAAGCATCGCGGTGCAGGCGACCGCCGACGAGACGCTCAAGGCGACACTCGCGATGCTGGCGGAGCGCGGGTTCGTGATTCGTCATGGCGATGGCGACCTGGGCCAGATCGATGCCGTGCTGGCGTCGCGCTCCGGTTACGAGATGCACGCCAAAGTCACCAGCGGTGGCGAACGCCCGCCGGGGCTGGTTCTGCAGAACGGCAATACCTATCTGACCTTGAGCGGTCGGCGCGGCGGGCATCCGCTGGAAGCGGTCGAGCTCGATCCTCTTTTCATCGATGTTCAGAATCGGCTGGGGTTGTTGCCTTGAGAAAATGGACGCTGCTGCGCGGCTGGCGTGGCCTGGGAATTGGCGTGGCGATCGGGCTCTCGGCAGGGGCCCCTTCGACGGCCATGGCGCATCCTCATGGCTGGGTCGACCTGAGCGTCGAAGGCGTCTTCGACGGCCAGGGCGATCTGACTGCTCTGCGCCAACGCTGGCGCATGGATCCGTTCTACAGCCAGGTGGTGATGGAGGACATGGCGCAAGTGAAAGGCGAGACCACGATGGCGCAGCGGCTCGACGCGCTGGGTGTCGAGATCCGCAACAATCTCGAGACGAACGATCATCTCACCCATATTACGCTGCACGGCAAGCCGGTGGTCCAGGGAACGGTGACCGATACCAATACCGAATATCGCGACGAGCGACTGATCTTCAGCTTCGTGCTGCCGTTGGCCAAACCCCAGCCGATGGCGGGACAGACGTTGCGCTATCGGATATTCGACTCGACCTACTACATCGAAATGCTGCACGAGGCCAATGCCGACGGCTCCCAGCCGCTGCCCGAAGCGCTGACGCTGGAGAATGCCCCTCAGGGGTGCCATACGCGGATTCTCAAGGCCGATCCGGATCCCGACAAGGTGATGGAGGCCTCGATGCTGGATACGACCCAGCAGGGCGAGCCCAACCTGGGCCAGTTCTTCGCCGAAACCGGAGAGATCACGTGTCCCGGTTGAGCGTGATGGCCAGATTGCTGATCCCGCTGGCGCTGATGGTTGCCATCGGCATCGCCGGCTATGCGCTGGGGTGGTGGCAACAGGTCGCGGTGCAGATCGTGCTCTGGCAGGGCAAGCTCTACCACGCCCTGGTCGAAGCGGTCAGCGCGCTGAATCGCGCGCCGAGTGTCACCACCTGGAGCGTGCTGCTCGGCGTGAGCTTCGGCTATGGCGTCTTCCACGCGGCGGGGCCGGGTCACGGCAAGGTGGTGCTGAGTACCTACCTGGCCTCTCAGGGCGGCGCCTGGCGCCGCGCGCTGGGGCTATCGGTGCTGGCGGCGCTGCTTCAGGGTGTCATGGCGATCTCGATCATCGGCGTGCTGGTGTTCGGGCTGGGATGGCTGACCCGACAGGCCATGGGCAGCATCGATCAGGCGGAATTGGCGAGTTTCGTGATCGTCTCGCTGGTCGGACTCTGGCTCTGCGTGCGCTCGCTACGCCGGCTATGGCGTTCGCGTCATATCGGCGCCGCCCCGGCGACCGTGACCTCGGCCTTCACGCCGGTCACGCCCGGCTCGAGATCGAGTCAGTCGTCGCTTGGGCCGGTGTTGCCGTCGCGCCACGCCCATGACGCCCATTGCGGCTGCGGGCACGACCACCATATCGATCCCCGGCAAGCGGGAGACTGGCGGGTGGCAATGCTGACGGTGCTGTCGATTGGGATCCGGCCCTGCAGCGGCGCCGTGCTGCTGCTGGGCGCCGCTGCGCTGCTGGATCAGTTCGGCAAGGGAGTGGTGGCGGTACTGGCGATGTCGCTGGGCACGGCGCTGACCGTCTCCTCGCTGGCCCTGCTCAGCGTGCTGGCACGGGACTGGGTCAAGCGTCATCTCAAGCCCACCGCCGCCAGCGGTCAGTGGCAGGCCTGGGTCGGTCTGGCGGGGGGCGCGCTGATACTGGTACTGGGCCTGTCGCTGACTCTGGCCCAGTGGCAGCAGGGACCGGCCGCCGCGCCACCCTTGCTGGGCGGGTCGATCTCCGGTGTCTCCAGCGCACAGCAGTCCGGTCAAATACCCGGTCCGTTTGGCCCTGGGCGAGGTTGACCCGCCGACTCGGCCCATGGAATCGCAGAGCCCTCTAAACGTCGTCGTCTAACGCGCGAGACCCGCTTCTTTCGCCAGCCGAGCGATCTCCGCACGGCGCTTCTCGAGCGCTTCGTCAGTATAGGCGGCGGCGCTGCCCTGGCCCCAGACCGGCCCGGGCCAGGCTGCGTCATTCTGAAAGCGCACGATCACATGGAGATGACATTGCGCCACCACATTGCCGAGCGTGGCGATGTTCAGCTTGTCGCCGCCGTAGTGGCTCATCATCGCCTGACCCAGTTGGCTCGCTTCCTGCCATAGCGTCGCCTGCTCGTCGGCGCCCAGATCATAGACTTCGACGACCCGCTCGCGCTGCGGAATCAGAATCGCCCAGGGGTAGCGCGCATCCCGACTCAGGCGAACCTGACACAACGCCAGATCGATGACGTGGACGCTGTCCTGCTGCAGGCGCGAGTCGAGGGTGAAAGTGGGCATGAGGCCTCCGAGTGAGAACGATGAATGACAGTGGAAACGCCAGCTCCAGAACCGCTGACGGCGAGTCGGTGACCGGTAGCAGTTTAGACGCCAAATCCGGCAGTTAGACAAGTTGTCGTACGCCTTTGCGCGACTCTCTGCTACCTTGATGACAGGCCGATAACAAAACGGCCCGGATGAGCTACGAATTCATCCGCCCAAACCGTTAAGGAGGACGACACCATGAAACGCCTAATTGCTTTCTCTCTGTTCGCACTGTTCAGTGCCGGTATCCTGGCGGGCTGCAACACCGTCGATGGCGCTGGCAAGGACATCGAGAGCGGTGGCGAAGCCGTACAAGACGCCGCCAGCTGAGTTCGCGACGCCCGATCCCCAGGATCGGGCGTTTCGGTTGTATCGTCAGGCGAGTCGTATCGTCAGACTAATCCTATCGTCAGACCGGTCGTTTCGTCAGCACGACCCCGCGCCAGAAATCCCGCGTCGTCTACCACCCGTGATATCGTTTCACTGCTTCCCGACGCCCGTCGATGGAATGGAGTGACCTATGACAGCGCCGTTATCCTCTCGCACTGAAAACCCCTCGCAGGATCCCCAGCGCGAGCTCGATCCGTTGACGGCTTTCGAGGATGCCAGCGGCCTGGCGCTCGATACGCTGCCCGGTCCGCAGGAATCGCCCGTCTCGATCGTTTTCAACGATACGGCTTACGCGACGGTACTGGCGACGCCGGATCAACTCGCGTCGCTGGCCGTTGGTTTCGCGTTCAGTGAAGGAGTGATCGATCGCTATGCCGATGTCGAAGCCGTCGACATCGAAACCAGCCGGCATGGCTTTCGGGTCCGCCTGCGGGTCGCCGAGCGGATCGCCAGACGTGCCGGGAGTCAGGCGAGGGCGACGCTATCGACCAGCGGCTGCGGGGCCTGCGGCGTCCAAGAGGAATCGCAGCTGCTGTTCGGCTTGACCCGCCTGCCGGCCACGACCTTGCCCGAGACGACGACGATCGCCGCCGGGCTGGATGCGCTGCGAAACGAGTCCGCCCCCGGCGTGCATCTGGCTCTGGGGCTGTCCGAGATCGGCGAGATCATGACGGTGGGCCGTGATATCGGCCGCCACAATGCGCTGGATAAGGTGATCGGTGCCAGTCTGATCGCCGGCAACATGCCCGCGCTGGTGATGACCTCCAGCCGCTGCAGTCTCGAACTGGTGCAGAAAAGCGTTCGGGCGCGGATCCCGGCGCTGGCAACGCTCTCTTACCCCTCCCGGCTCGCGGTCGAAGTCGCGCGCAGCTGCAATTTGACGCTGATCAACTGCCACCGCGGCAAACGCCTCGAACTGCTGAGCCGCGGTGACGGCTAAAAGTTCGTCCACTCCCCGGTTATCCTCAAGCGCAGCGCGTAACGGCCGATACGCTATCCCGTTTGGCGCGCAAGCCCTCGTCCGTCAGGTTATCGACAGCTGAAACGTTAGCGGCGTAATATACTTTGGTATTACGACCAACGTTCATGTCGGCTCCGTTGCCCATCCAGCGCGCGAGGCTTTCCTTGCGCCGAGAGCGAATCCCGGTCTTCATCGCCGCCACACTGCCGTGTGCCGGTGGCGGGCGCGTCTGTCACTGCCATTCCCGTTCGTCACCCCTCGAACGTGTAAGGAGAAGCATGTCCCAGTCCCAGCAGGAATCCAGCCCAGACGTGTCCAGTGCTGATGCCACTCAGCCCGATGCGAAGGTGTTCGCCTATCACAATCCGGCCGGTGGCTGGGGCGCGCTGAAGTCGGTGGGCAAGCATCTGTTGCACAGCCGCTCGCCGGCGCTCAATGCGCGTTCGCTGTTCAAGCTCAATCAGCCGGACGGTTTCGACTGCCCGGGCTGCGCCTGGGGCGATCCGGAGCACGCGTCGTCGTTCGAGTTCTGCGAGAACGGGGTCAAGGCGGTGACCTGGGAAGCGACCGCCAAGCGTGTCACGCGGCAGTTCTTCGCCAGGCACAGCGTCAGCGAATTGAAGACCTGGGACGACTATCGCCTCGAGGATCAGGGCCGTCTGGTCGAGCCGATGCGCTATAACGCCGAAACGGATCACTACGAGCCGATCGGCTGGGACGCGGCGCTGGACCTGATTGCGGCGGAATTGAAGGCGCTGCCGTCACCGAATGATGGCATCTTCTATACCTCAGGCAAGGCATGTAACGAGTCCGCCTACGTGTTTCAGCTGCTGGCGCGGTTCTTCGGCACCAATAACCTGCCCGACTGCTCCAACATGTGCCACGAAGCCAGCGGCTCGGCGATGAACGCGGCGCTGGGTACCGGCAAGGGCAGCGTGCTGCTGGAAGATTTCGAGAAGGCGGAAGCGATCTTCGTCTTTGGTCAGAACCCCGGCACCAATCACCCGCGTATGCTGGGCGTGCTGCGGGAAGCGGCAGAACGTGGCGCGACCATCGTCACCTTCAATACGTTGAAGGAGCGCGGGCTGGAGAAGTTTGCCGATCCGCAGAAGCCGTTCGAGATGCTGCATAACGGCAGCCACCGCATTAGCAGCCACTACTTCCGGCCCAAGCTCGGTGGCGACATGGCGGTGGTGCGGGGCATGGCCAAGGCGCTGTTCGCTCGCGATGCCGCCGGAGACGACGTGCTCGATCACGACTTCATGGCCGAGCATACCGCGCATCTGCAAGCCTACCGCACCCGCGTCGAGGCGACCGACTGGGCGACGCTGGAAGACCAGTCCGGCCTGACGCGCGACGAGATGGAGCAGGCCGCCGAACTTTACGCGCGTTCCAACGCCACCATCGCCTGCTGGGCCATGGGGATCACCCAGCACGAGCACTCCGTGGCGACCGTGCGCGAGATCATCAACCTGCTGATGCTGCGTGGCAACATGGGCAAGCCGGGCGCCGGCCCGTCGCCGGTTCGTGGGCACTCCAACGTGCAGGGCGACCGCACCATGGGGATCTTCGAGAAACCCTCGAAGGCCCTGCTGGACGCTCTCGAAGCGCGTTACGCCCGAGCCATGCCGCAGGAATTCGGCGTGGACTCGGTGGCCGCGGTCAAGGCGATGCGTGACGCGCCGGGCAAGGTATTCATTGGCCTGGGAGGCAACTTCACCCGCGCCATTTCCGATAGCGTGGTCACCGAGCAGGCCATGGCCAACTGCCGGCTGACCGCATTCATTAGCACCAAGCTCAACCGCAGCCACCTGGTGACCGGCGAGCAGGCACTGATTCTGCCGTGCATCGGGCGTACCGAGATCGATGCCAACAGCGCGGGCAAGTCGCAGCTGATCACGGTGGAAGATTCGATGAGCATGGTGCACGGTTCCGCCGGGATCAATAAACCGGCAGACAAGTCGCTGCGCTCGGAAATCTTCATTCTGACCGGTATCGCCGAACGCTTGTTTGCCAACGACGAGCTCGGTAACGACGGGGTCGACTGGGCCTCGCTGCGCGAGGATTACGACGTCATTCGCGAGCATATCGCCGACGTCATTCCCGGCTTCGTGGACTTCAATCAGCGGGTTCGGCAGCCACGTGGGTTCTGGCTGCCCAACTCGGTCGCCAGCCTCGAGTTCGCTACCGCGACCGGCAAGGCTGAGTTTTCCGACGACGCGCTGCCGCAGGCCGTCATGCATCAGCGTCTGGCGAAACGCGACGGCTGGCTGACGCTGCAGACGATGCGTTCGCATGACCAGTACAACACCACCGTCTACGGCTATAACGACCGTTATCGCGGCATCGAGGGCGGCCGTCAGGTGATCTTCCTCAACCGCGACGATATCGCGCGGCTGGGCTTCGAGGCCGGGCAGTGGGTCGATCTGGTCGGTGAGTCCGATGACGGCGTTACGCGCCGTGTCGACGGTTTCAAGATCGTCGCCTACGACACGCCCCAGGGCTGTGCCGCCGCGTATTACCCGGAAACCAACCCGCTGCTGCCGTTGGATCACAAGGGCGTGCAGAGTCACACGCCGGCATCGAAATCCATCGCCGTGCGCCTGGAAGCCAGCACGCGACTTGCCTGAGCTTCCGGAACTTATCGAGCTGCAGCGCCAATGGGAGGCGCTGCAGCTCGAGCATCCCCAACTCAACCCGGTCGCGGCTCTGGTGCTGGTGGCGCTTCGGCAGTCCGATGCGCCGAGTGCCAGCGGCGTTTCCTCGGCGGTGCTGTCGCGCCACCTGGGGCTCGAACATGCCCTGATCCGGCGCGCGGCGGCCGAGCTGGAGGCCGGCGGCTGGGTCACTGCCCGGCCGTCCGGTGGCGCCAGCCCTGCCTTGCGGTTGATTTTGACACCCACTTGCTGACTCAATGCCGGTATCGACGACTGTCGCGATCATCGCAGAACACGATCACCGTAGAGAGGAAGCCTGCATGTCGGATCATCACCTGAATGGACGAGTCGCCGTGATCACCGGTGGCGGCGTGGGCATCGGTTACGCCATCGCGAAGGCACTGGCGGCTGCCGGGGCGCGAGTCGTCATCACCTACCGCTCCCACGAGCCGGATGCAGAGGCGCTGGCGGCGTTGACCGCCAGTGGCGGAGAGACGGCGCTGGCCCGGTCGCTGGACGTCACCGATGAAGCTGCCGTCGAGGGTTTCGCGCGCTGGCTGAAAGAGAAGGTCGGCGGCATCGATATCCTGATCAACAACGCCGGCGGCTTGATTCAGCGTTCGACCATCGAAGAAATGCCGTTCTCGCTGTGGCGAAGGGTGCAGGCGCTCAACGTGGATTCGGTCTTTCTGGTCACCCATCATCTGCTGCCGCTATTTGGCGACAACAGCGGGCGCATCGTCACGGTGTCATCGCTGGCCGGACGCAATGGCGGGCATGCCGGTGCCACGGCCTACGCCACCGCCAAGGCGGCACTGTTCGGCTTCACCCGCGGACTGGCCAAGGAAGTGGCGGGGCGGGGGATTACGGTCAACGCGCTGGCGCCGGGTTTCATCGAAGCGACACCGTTCCATGCGACCTTTACCACCGACGAATCCAAGCGCGCCACTATCGACACGATCCCCGCCGGACGCGCCGGTCTGCCCGAAGATGTCGCCTCGGCAGCGGTCTGGCTGGCGAGCGACGGTGCCGCGTTCGTCTCCGGCACCATCGTCGATATCAACGGCGCCCAGTACTTTGGCTAAGGGCTTTGGCTAAGGGCTTTTATTAAGGGTTCTAGCTGACGGCCCGCTAGTCGAGCGAGGCGAGGAAATCGTCGAGGCAGGCGGCTAGCGCTTCGGGGCTTTGGAGCATCGGGGTGTGGCCGGCGTCGAGGATCTCGAGTCGGGCGCCGGCGATACCTGAAGTCAGCGCTCGGGCGTGCAGGAGTGAGCGGGCCGGGTCGCGCTCGCCGTGAACGACCAGCGTCGGGCAGCGGATGTCGCCTAACCGTCCCGTGAGATCGAGTCGACGCAGGCTCGTCATGGCGCGGTAGGCGCGTTGGGGGCCAGCGGAAAGCGCGTAGCGGCGCAGCGCGTCGCCGTGGCGAGCCAGTGGTTCTTCACCGATGCAGCGCAGCAGGAAAGTCTCGATGAAGGCTTCTCCCCACTGTGCCAGCAGCCGCTGCGGCAGATCGGGATCGCCATGATGGGCGGCGCTGGCGCCGGTATCGATCAGAATCAGCCCGTCGAGTCCGGCCCCCAGCTGTGCCGCGACCTGCAACGCAACGACCCCGCCGGCCGAGTGGCCTACCAGAACTCGACGATCCAGAACCCGATGGCCCAGAACCCGATGGCCGAGCTCCCGCGCCGGCCAGCGGGCGACGATCTCTCCGGCGGCGATCTCCAGGTCGCCATTGCCCGGACCGACGAGCCAGTCGAGGGGCTGCCAGCGCCAGCCGTTTCCAAGCAGTACCGGGTCGAAGATCGTCGGTGACAGCAGCGTGCCGGGCAGCGCCATCAGCGAGCCCGGCATGAGGGTCATGTTGCCATTAGCCACCGATGGCGCCGATCAGCCAGGCGAAGGCGAGCAGAATGATGCCGATGCCCCACGCCCACAGGAAAGTGAACTTGAGATGCTCGCGCAGCTCGACACCGGCCAGACCGATAGCGAGATAGACGCTGGGCACCACCGGGCTGATGCTGAAGCCGGTGTTCTCGCCGATCAGCATCGCGCGAGCAACCGCTTCGACCGGGACGCCGGCAGAGGTGGCGATGTCACGTACGATCGGCATTAGCGCGAAATAGTAGGCGTCCGGCGAGAACAGCATGCCCAGCGGCACGCCGAAGAAGCCGACGATCAGGTGCAGAACACTGGCCGAGCCATTGGGCAGCAGATCGATCAGCGCAGTGGCCATGCCTTCCGACATCCCCGCGCCGGCCAGTATGCCGAGCAGAATCCCCGCGGCCAGCATCACCAGCGCCATCTGCAGGGCATCGTTGGCGTGCCTGGCCAGCTCCTTGCCCTGCGCTTCCGGGCGCGGGTAGTTGAGCAGCAGCGCGATACCCAGGCCGACCATGAAGCTTGCGTAGAGCGGGAAGGCGCCGGTGAACAGGATCAGCAGAATGATCAGCGTCAGCACCACGTTGGCCCAGTAGCGCCAGTTGCCGATCGGCAGCGCCGTTTCCCGCGGCGGCAACAGGTAGGCGCTCATGTCGCCGCCATTGCCAGCCTGACCGTGGCCGTTGGCTCGATTGTGACGTTGGGCCTTGATGCCGAAGTAGCTCGCCAGCGCCAGCAGCAGCACCATACCCAGCGCCTGTACCGGGATCAGCGGCAGCCACAGCTCGGAGGCTTCCACGCCGGCCGTGGCCGCCGCGCGCGCCGTCGGGCCGCCCCACGGCACCATGTTGATCACGCCAGCACTCAGCCCGACCAGGCAGAGCAGAATCAGCGGGCTCATGTTGAAGCGTTGATAGAGCGGCAGAAAGGCCGGAATGGTGAGCAGGAAGGTGGCCGCGCCGACGCCGTCGAGATGGGCGATGGCGGCCACCAGCACGGTAACGATGGCGACTCTGAGCGGCTCGCCGCGGGTGCGTTTGATCAGGAAGTTGACCAGCGGATCGAACATGCCGCGCTCGCGCATGATCCCGAAATAGAGAATGGCGAAGATGAACAGCGTGGCGGTCGGCGCGACGGCAGTCAGGCCATCCTTGATGAAGCCGCCGGTTTCGGCCGGGCTAAAGCCCGCCAGCAGGCTGGCAGCGACCGGGACCAGGGCGAAGGCGACCACCGGGGTCAGTCGTTTGAGTAGTATCAGTGCGATGATGCCCAGCATCATCACGAATCCGAGTGTTGTTATCATGATGGCTCCGTGAGTTGGCGTTGTGGGACGCTCGAGCGTCTCTTGGCGTGGTCAGAACAAAGGTGAATGTCGAAGGGCCGAAGTCGAAACCGGTTGAATCGGGTCGAATCGGGTCGCTCAGCCGTCGGGCGCCGGCAGACGCATGCCCAGCAGCAGATAGCTCAGACTCTTGCCGTGGCGGTCGAGCGTCGCACTCTGATTGACGCCGCCTTCCAGTGCGCCCTCGATGACGAAGTTCATGCCATCGAGATGGGGCAGGCAGTATCGGGTCACCTTGCTTGGGTGGCGATGCTCGAATCGTGCCGCTATCGCCGCTTCGCCAAGGTGTTGCTCGAGCCACGCGTAATGGCGGCTCTCGAAGGCGAATACGGCCACGTTCAGCGTGTCGCCCTTGTCGCCGGCGCGGGCATGGGCGAAGTCGGCAAGTAAAACGTCTTGGTTCGTCATCGGTGCCTCATTGCCAGGATACGAACGGCGTGACTCGTTCGCGCGCGATCAAAAAAGATTGGGTGCGCAGCGATTCGCCGAGTTGCCGACGCACGCCACCGCCACCGGCCGGCCCGTTGAGATAGAGCGCTTCGAGTTCCTGCAGCGCCGTGTCGATGGCATCACGGTCGCGGTCGACGATGCCCAGGCGCAACCGCACGTCTTCCACCGCCGGGGCTTCCCTCAGGCGCTTTTCCAGCCACTCGCCGCTGCCGTCGTTGAACAGGCTGGCGACGCCGATCAGATCGAAATGCGGCCTCAGTTGCGGCAATCGGGTGCCCAGGCGCTGACGCAGAATCTCCAGCGCCAGTTGGGCGCGTTCCACTGCGTCAGGGCCGGCGTAGGAGATGCCCGCTTCACCGAACCACAACCCGCGCAGCCCCAGGTTGCCCTTGAGCGTCGCGGGGGCCGGGTGCCCGTGAATGCCGTGTATCGCGACCCGGTCCGGGCCCAGGGTTTCGAGTCTCGCCCGCGAGACATCGAGCGTGACGTCCGGCGTCAGATAGGCCGCCGGATCGTGAACCTCGTAGAGCAGCTGTTCCTTGACCGTCTGCTCGGTGACGCAGCCACCGCTGCCCGGCGTCTTGGTGATGACTAGGCTGGCGTCGCTGCCGACTTCGGCGATCGGGCAGCCAAGATTGGCGAGATCCGCGACGGTCTTGCGCCTGGCATCGGCGAAATAGCCGCCGGTGATTTGGGTTCCGCATTCCAGCAAGTGGCCGGCGGCGGTCGCCACCGCCAGATGCTGCCAGTCATCTGCCGCCCAGCCATGGGCGTGACGCAGCGCGCCGACCGCCATCGAAGGGTCCGCCAGCCGCCCGCCGATGACGATATCGGCGCCGTCGCGCAGTGCCTGAGTGACCGCTTCCGCACCGATATAGACATTGCAGGAGACGACCTCCTCGCGCGGACAGTCGGCGGGAAGCCAGTCGGCCCTCGCGGTCTGGCCGTCGAGCGCGTCGCCCAGATCGTCGCCCATCACGCAGGCGATTTTCGCGTCCAGGCCTTGGGTCTTCAGCTGCCGGCGCAGCCGCTGTGCCGCTGCCACCGGGTTGGCGGCGCCACCGTTGGTGATGATCGGAATGCCGTGTGTCAGGCACGACGCGACGATCGGCTCGAGAAAGGCGAACAGATGCGTGGCATAACCCAGGGCCGGGTCTTCGAGCTTGCGTAGCTGTGCCTCGGCCAGGGTGCGTTCGGCCAGCAGTTCGAAAAACAGATAGCGCGCCCCGTCTCGCTCGGCGAGTGCTTCGACCAGCGCGACGGCGGCATCCGGGCGGTCGCCGGCGAACCCGGCACCGCAGCCGATGTGTGCGTAGCGAATGGATGGGGAAGATGACATGGGGAATCCGTTGAACCGTCGATGGCAGAGACAATGGCGCAGGGCGACAAGATCAGGCAAAGCCATATATCTTATGAATTGATAAAAAATATCTATTCGGAAGAGCGATGTTTCACCAACGACAACTCCACGCATTCGTGTTGACCGCCGAGATGGCCAGCTTCACGCGGGCCGCGAAGGAAATTCACCTGTCGCAGCCGGCGTTGAGCTACCTGATACGAAAGTTGGAAGAGGAATTGGGTATCGCGCTGTTCGCTCGCAACACGCGCACAGTGATGCTGACGGAAGGAGGTGAACTGTTTCTGGGCCACGCCCGGCGAATTCTCGCCGACATGACTCTGGCGCTGGATGAGACTCGCAACGTGCGCGAGCTCGAACAGGGAAGACTCACAGTGGCAGGGCTGCCCTCGGTCGCCTCGTCTCTGCTCCCGCGTACCATTGCCGCGTTTCGCAAGCGCCACCCCAGGGTGACCATTGCCTTGCGCGACGGCTTGGCCGATCAGGTCCACCAGTGGGTACGCCGAGGCGACGTCGACATGGGGCTGGGCTCGCCGCTGGATCAGGATCGCGAGCTCGATTTTCAGCCGCTGTTTCACGACGATCTGATCCTGATCACGCCGCCGCGGGTGGTGAGACGTAGCGAATCGCCCTGGTACGGGCTCGATGAGATGCCGTACATCGCCATGACCCCGGGCTCCAGCGCCAGGCACTATGCGGATCTGGCAATGGGCCATGCCGGCAGGCGGATCGAACCCAGCTGGGAAGTGAGCTTCATGAGTTCGGCGATCGCCATGGTGAGAGCCAAGCTCGGCTATGCGTTGCTGCCGGCGTCCAGCGTCGACGTCTTCAACCTCGAGCAGATCACCCGGTTGCCCATCAACATGCGCGAGCCGCGGGAAATCGGCATTCTGCGGCGCAAGCCACTGCATTCATCGCCGGCGCTGGAGGCATTCGTGCGGCAGCTGCGCAAACAGATCGTGCTGAATGACAGCGGCGAGCACCTGAGTGCCACCGACGACTAGCCGCCGAACGACTAGCCACCAAAAGAATATCGCCGCTCCAGCCGTTCGAACAACAGGTCGGTGACGATCGCCAGCAGGCCGACCAGCAGCGCGCCCTGGATCACGTAGGCGAGATTGTTGCCGACCAGGCCGGCGATCAACGGCGTGCCCAGGCTCTTGGCGCCGACGGTGGAGCCGATGGTGGCGGTACCGATGTTGATGATCACCGAGACGCGGATACCGGCGATGATGACTCGCATCGCCAAGGGCAGTTCGACCCGACGCAGAATCTGCCAGCGGCTCATGCCGTTGCCGCGGGCGGCTTCGAGCGTGGTATGCGGCACCGTGCCCAGGCCGGCGATGGTGTTCTGGATCACCGGCAGCAGGCCGTAGAGCGACAGCGCGATGATCGTCGGGGCGAAGCCGAAACCGGCCAGCGGCACGGCGATGGCGAGCACCGCGGCGGGCGGGAAAGTCTGGCCGATCGCGGCCAGCGACGACACCATCGGTTCGAACTCGCGCCCGACCGGGCGGGTCACGAATAGCCCGGCGGCGACGCCGATCGTCACCGAGATCAGCGACGACATCAGCACCAGGCCGATATGCGCGAGCATCAGGTTGAGGAAGCTGTCGCGCGAATAGAGCGGGTTGCCGAGATCGGGAAACAGCGCCCGAAACAGCGGCTCGAGTTGACCCATGCCCAGCGTCAGTCCGACCAGCAGCACGATCAGCACGCCCAGAACGCCGTTGCCGGCGGAGGCGGCGCGAAGTCGGCCGAGCCCCTGAGTTGCGCCACTCATGACGCCGGGTCTCCTGCGCTCAGTCCGCTTTCGGCCTCGATCCCCATGATCCCCTGCATGCCGATCTCGGCGATCAGCTTGCCGGCGTCATCGACCACCGGCAGTACCATCACGCGGTACCACACCATTCGGGAGAGCGCTTCCTTCATGCTCATCTCAGGCGTGGCGCTCCACTCGGGTTTGACTTCGGTCACTTGATGATCGTCGTCCAGCCGGGCGCCCTCGAGAGCGATCGGCCGGCCGGCGTCGTCGAGTTGCCAGCAGTGGTCGAGACCTTTCAGCGTCGCATGGTGCTCGAAACTCGGCTCGCGTTGATACTGATGAACCCAACGCCGGGAGAGCAGCTTGAGACCGAGATCCGCCTGGCCGATGAATTCGCGGACGAAGTCATTGTCGGGCTTCACCATCAGCTCGATGGGCCGGTCGTACTGCACCAGCTTGCCGCCATTGAGCAGCGCGATGCGCGTCGCCAGCTGAAGCGCCTCGTCCATGTCGTGGGTCACGAAGACGATGGTCTTGCCGGTCTGCCTATGCACGCGGCGCATTTCGGCCTGCAGCACTTCGCGGGTAAGCGGATCGACGGCGCCAAAAGGCTCGTCCATCAGCAGTACTTCGGGGTCGGCGGCCAGCGCTCTCGCCACGCCGACGCGCTGCGCCTGACCGCCGGAGAGCTGGTGCGGGTACTTGTGGCGGAACTCGGTCGGGTCGAGATGAAACATCGCCATCAGCTCGTCGACACGATCGTCGATGCGCGACTTCGGCCACTTGAGCAGCTGCGGCACGGTGGCGATATTTTGGGCCACGCTCCAGTGGGGAAACAGCCCGGTCGACTGGATGGCATAGCCGATCCGTCGTCGAAGCTGTTCCGCCGGCAGCTCGGTGACGTCGTCGCCGTTGAGAATGATGCGCCCGCCGCTCAGCGGCACCAGGCGATTGATCATCTTCAGCGTGGTCGACTTGCCGCAGCCGGAGGGGCCGATCAGCACCCCGAATTCGCCGGTATCGAGCGTCAGCGAGACATCGTCGACGACGTTCTTGCCGGCGTAGGTCTTGGTCAGTCCTTGCAACTCGATCATGCGGATCTTCCCTGATTGGGACCCTAAAGTACGCTCAGCGAGTGCCCGGCGGCCGGCTGAGCGTGACCAGAATCTGCAGCGCGAAGTCGGCGATTACCGCCAGCACGATGGTCGGGATGGCGCCCAGCAGCACCAGATCGATGGCGTACTGCCCCAGGCCCTGAAAGATGAAGGCGCCGAAACCGCCGGCCCCGATCAGCGCGGCGACCACCACCAGGCCGATCGCCTGCACGGTGACGATACGCAACCCCGAAAGAATCACCGGCAGCGCCAGCGGGATCTCCACCTGCCACAGGATCTGGCGTGGCGTCATGCCCATGCCGCGCGCGGCTTCGAGCGTGCCGGCAGAGACGCCGGCCAGGCCGGAGTAAGTATTGCGAACGATCGGCAGCAGCGAATAGAGCACCAGGGCGATGATCGCCGGGGCCACGCCGATGCCGCTAACGCCGAGATCGCCAAGCCACGGCACGGCGCGGCCGAGCGCCGAAAGCGGGGCGATTAGCAGGCCGAACACGGCGATCGACGGTAGCGTCTGGAATACGTTGAGCATGCTGAACAGGCCGTTGCGCAGACCGTCGCGGCGATTGACCAGCAGCCCCAGCGGCAGGCCGATCGCCAGGGCCGGGATCAGCGCGCCCGCCACCAGCAGCAGATGACGAATCAGCTGATCGACGAAATTCGCTTTCTGGTTGGCGAATTCGCGCATGATCGACAGCGGCGAAAGCAGATCGCCGGAGAAGCAGGCGCCGATCACGGCCAGCGCCGCCGCGCCGAACAGCGCGCGCTTGACCAGCCCGAGACGCAGCCGCTGTAGCGCATCGATGGCGATCAGCGCGCTGGCGAACAGCAGGATCCAGAAGGTCGCGCCTTGAGAGACACGTGCGGCCGGTGAAGCATCGACCAGCGCGCGGTGGGCATAGTCACCGAGCGCGAAAAAATCCAGCCCCAGCAATGACAGGGTGGCGATCAGCGAAAGCCATAAAGAGGTGCGCCGGGGCAAGGGCCTTGCCAATGTCGCGGCCAGCAGCGCCAGCCCGATGAGCGCGAGCGCCGTGAGCTGCCACCCCGGCAGGGCTTGCCACAGCATCATCGGCTGCCCCGAGGACAGCCGGTTGGGAGACAGGCTGGCAAACGGCAGCAGCACGCTGCTGGCGACCGCCGCAATCAGCAGCGTCAGCAGCACCCGGTTGCCGACCAGGCGAGAGTCGGCAGATCGTGCCAGCGTCATGATCGAATCAGTCCAGCAGGCCCTGTTCGACGAGGTAGTCGTGGGCGACCTTGTCCGCCGACAGGCCGTCGACCTGAATCTTGCCGTTGAGCGTCTGCAGGGTTTCACGATCGAGCGATTCGAACAGCGGTTTCAGCAGCCCTTCGATCTGGGGATGGGCATCGAGCACAGACTGACGCACCACCGGGGCGGGCTCATAGACCATCTGCACGCCTTTCGGATCATCCATGACCTTGAGGCCGGCGGCGGAGATGGCGCCGTCCGTGCCGTAGACCATGGCGGCATTGGTACCGCTGGTGCCTTCCGCGGCGGCGCGAATGGTAGCTGCGGTGTTGCCGCCGGAGAGCACCAGCAGCTGATCTTCGTTGAGCGTGAAATCGTAGGCGCGCTGGAAGCTCGGCAGCGCCGCGTCGCTTTCGACGAATTCGGCCGAGGCGGCCAGCTTCACTTCACCGCCGTCGCTGACCCAGTGACCGAAGTCGGCCATGGTGGAGAGGTCGTTGTCACCGGCCACATCCTGGCGAACGGCGATGGCCCAGGTGTTGTTGGCGGGCGCCGGCGTCAACCAGGCCAGCTGGTGTGCTTCGCTGTCGGCGGCCTTGATCTTGTTGTAGCCGGCCTGTTCGTCTTTCCACGCCGGGTCATCGGTGGTGTCGGTGAAGAAGGCGCCGTTGCCGGTATATTCGGGATAGAGATCGATATCCCCGGCGACGATTGCCTGGCGCACGATGTTGGTCGGACCAAGCTCCAGCCGACTGTCGACCGGCAGATCGGCGTTCTCCAGCACGTCGACGATCATGTTGCCGAGCAGAGAGCCTTCGGTATCGATCTTGGAAGCCACCCGAATCGGTTGCTGGTCATCCTGGGCCATGGCCTGACCGATGCCGAGACTGGCGGTGATCGCCGCGGCGGCGACGGAAGTGACGAAATGGGTCGTGAGCGACTGGCGCATGGTGGCATTCCTTTGCGATCGATGAACTCAAGGCTCGATTGTTGCAGAGCAGCCATCGACAATGGCGACTCCCGGTGGCCCGCCGACGAGGCTGGCCTGACTCGTGCAGGCAGAGTCTGAGTTTAGCGGGAGTGCGCCCGGTCGACCAGCCGATGCCGAGCCTGACGCTAGCTGCTAGGCTAGGAGTCATGGTGGGGCGTTAGATGATCCGTTGTCGACTCGATACTTATGCGACATTCTGTTCGACGAGACAGGGCATTCGGCACGGTGTTTTCAGAACACCGTTTCCAGCAAATCGCATTCAGAAAGTCCTATTCAGAAAGTCGTATCTAAAAAATCGTACTCAACAGGAGCAGGCGATGAAGATTCCCGGCGCGGCAATGATTATCAGCGGCATGCTATTGGCGGGTTGCAGCACCGCACCCGAACCCGATCAGGCGCCGCCGCCACCCGATGTGAAATCGGTTCCCGAAGATGCCTGCGGCGCCCAGAAAGTGGGCAGTCTGGTGGGCGAGATCCTGACGGACGAGCTGCAGGCGCGTATCGGCGAGCGCTCGCGCGCCGAGAACATTCGTGTCGTGGAACCCGGCAAGAACTACACCATGGATTATCGATCCGAGCGTCTCAACATCAAGGTCGATCAGCAGCGCAAAATCACCGATATCGCCTGCGGTTGAGACCAGGAATTCGCCAACGCCCGCCTGGGCGAATTGTCGATCGTCTACAGCAGCGTGCGTCGAGGGCCGGCCAATCACCGGCCCTTTTCATGCCCGCATGTCGGGTCAGGCACGCAATCGTTTTTGCGCCAATGTCATCCGTGGACGCCACTGGAACGGCATCGGCGGAAAAATGCGCATCGATTGAACGAGGAGTCACCATGCTACGTACCGAAGTCATCACCGAAGGCACGCTGACCTGTTTTCCTTCCGGGCTGACCTACGACGACGGTTCACTCGTCAACGTCGAGGTGTCGGCCGTGGTTTTCGACGGCCAGCGCCTGATTCTGGCCAGCGACAAACCGATTCCCGGTGAAAGCCGGTCAGCCGCTTTTGCCTTCGATCTGATCGATGGCCTGCCGGATCCGGACAGCCATCGTTTCCTGACGGCCGAGGCCATTCGGCGCGCGGTCAAGTACGAGGATTTCGCACTGACCGTCGATGGCCGCTATATCCTGGCGACCACCGGTTTCGATCGTATCGATGACGAGAGCCACGATCTCAATGCCTACAATCATCTGCTGATCTGGCCGGTGGGCGACCCGGACCGCGTGCAGGTCGTCGATCCGGACCCACGTGACGGTGTCGAAGGTTCGCTGGAGCTGAGACGTAAGCTCGATGACGCAATCGGCGTGCCCTACTACAAGATCGAAGGGCTGGCGGCAGTGCCGTCGCGGCCCGATCTTGGCGAAGAGAGCGACGGCCTGCTGCTGTTCGGGGTACGCGAGCAAGGGCGGGCTCATGACGACTTCGAGTACGTGGCCCGCGTGGTGGGCGTGCACTACCGCATGACGGTCGACGGCAATCTCGAGTTCGTCGACGAGCTCTGCGAGCGCTATCGCTTCCAGCCCTCCGAGTATGCCGGCGTTCGCCATATCTGCGGGCTCTCCAGTCTCGAGTACGACCCCTACAACGATCGTCTCTATCTGATGGCCAGTTTCGAAATCGAGGACGAGGAGGGCGAACAGACCGGTGGCTATTTATGGTCGATGTCGCTGGCCGACTTGAGCAGTGGCGCCAGCCCGTCGATCGTCGAGGACGCCCACGGCGAAGTGCTGGAGTTCGAACACAAGGCCGAGGGGTTGGCGGTGCTCGATACCGAGCGGCTGTTCGTCGCCTACGACAACGATCGCGATATGACGCTGGGCCGGATCGACGAGCGCGACGAACGGGAAGCCTGCGAGGCGCCCTACACGGTGCTTCGGATCATCGACTGAGGCTGCGAATCCTTCTGACGCCATGAGTCTTAGGTTGAAGCGGCGGATCTTTGGCTGACGCTCCGGATCTTTGGCTGACGCGTCAGCTCATCGAGTCGTTGCCTGCGCGTTGGGAATGTACGACAGTCGGCTTTCACGACGTGATTCACAGAGGCAGGACGATGTTGAAGGATTCCCCGCAACACTATGGGTCGGTCACCCGAGCCTTTCACTGGCTGATCGCGTTGCTGGTCATCGCACAGTTGACCAGCGTGTTCTCCAGCTTTCTGTGGGAGCACAACGCCTATAGTCAGCTGATTCTGCCCTGGCACACGACGATCGGGGTCAGTGTCCTGACCGTGATGGCAATACGCACGCTGTGGGCCCTGTCGCAGCTGTCACGGCGGCCCGCCCATGAAGGGAGACTGCAGCGCCTGGCCATCGCCGGGCACGTCATCATGTATGCCCTGCTGATATTGATGCCGCTGTCCGGCGCTCTGATGACCTGGGGCTCGGGTTACGGGATCCATGTGTTCGGTACGGCCTGGTTCGAAGGCGCCGACGCGCCGTGGGCCGCCGGTTTCGGCAAGCTTCACGGCACCTTCGCCTGGCTGCTGTCGTTCATGATCGTGGGGCACATCGTCATGGCGATGTATCACCATTTCGGTCGCCGGGACGACACCCTGCGCCGGATGCTGGGGCGCAAGGATCCCGGCTGACCGTTCGGCTCACGTTCCGAGGCCTATTCGGGGCGGGCGTCATGGCGCGTTCGCGGCTCGCTGAGTTCGCTTTTCCAGCGCTTCACGGCGACCTGCTCCTTGAGCAGTTCCAGCATGTCGATCAGCACTTGCTGAGTGACCCGATCGGTCCTGTCGTCGACCTGTAGCCAGGCATCCACACCGCTGCCGACCAGGTCGGTCATCAGCGAGTGAAAATGCGGCGAGCGCAGCCCGTCGATGGCCTCGTGAACCACGCGGCTGGCGATATCGCTGAGACTGCGTTCGATACTCTCGGCCACGGCATCACCCATGGGCAGCCGGCGCAGACGGCGTAGCTCGTCGTTCTCTTCCATCGTTCTGGCCACCAGCGCGGCGACGTATCGGTGCACCTGCTGGTGGTTCTCGGCGTAGCCCTTGTTGATCGTTCGCTCCAGCCGCGCCGCCACCTCATCGACCAGGGCCGCCCTACGCGGCTGAATCACTTCGTTCGAGATGCGCTGGGTCAGGTGCTGGCTGTCCCGAATCTCGTTCTGCATGTCTTCCAGCAGGTTGATCGCCACACGGTCGGAAATCTCCTCCATCAGCACGCCGTAGTAAGTGCGATAGAAGCGGTAGAGACGCCAGCGGGTGATGTCGATCACGCCCAGTCGCTGCAGCCGGACGAGCAGCGAGACCACACGAAGCACGCGGAGCAGCCGGAAGCCGGCTAGGGGAATGCAGCCAAGCACGTCGTACCAGTGCACGAACGGATAGAAGAACCACCGCGCGTAGCGTTTCTGGGCGATCGCGATGGCCCAGCCCAGCAGCACGTCGAAAATGAAGATGGCGACGAAGCAGAGATCGATCTCAACGAAATTGGCCCGGATCGTGGTGTCGTAGGCGTCGTGAAGGCTCGGCGCGACAGCTTCGAAGGCGGCGTTGAGCGGCGCGATCAGATAGAGACTATCGAAAAGCAGCAGCGCCAGATTGATCGCCACCAGCGCGATGACGGCGAAATCCCAGACCAGCAGCAGTCGCTCGCTGAGCGGGCTTAGCCGCCGTGTGGCGCGTGGATGGCGAGGGTCGGCTTCAGGCATCGAACGTCCTTGTCCGCAAGGGCAGCGTGATCGGTGGGTATGTCGCGGGGATCGGCCGTGTCATTGACCGGCCGGGTAGGCCTTGAGATGCGCGGCCACGGCGCTGCGTTCCGCCTCGGCTTCCTGCTTGCGCAATGTCTTGCGTAGCGCGGCCTTCTCGAAGCGTAGCTTCTGGAGCGGCGTGTTCAATTCCAGTGCCGGCACCGGGACCGGGTTCCCGTCGCTATCGACGGCGACCATGGTCAGGTAGCAGCTGTTGGTATGCCGGATCACTCGCTCCTGGATCGACTCTGCCAGCACCTTGATGCCGACCTCCATCGACGAGCGGCCGACGTGGTTGATCGTCGCCAGAAAGGTCACCAGCTCGCCGACATGGATCGGCTGCTTGAACAGCACCTGATCGACCGAGAGCGTCACCACGTAGCTGCCGGCATAGCGGCTGGCGCAGGCATAGGCGACTTCGTCGAGCTTCTTGAGAATCGCCCCGCCATGGACCTTGCCACTGAAGTTGGCCATGTCTGGGGTCATGAGTACGGTCATCGACAGTTCATGCTGTCGAGGCAGGTCATCGGGCGTCACGGTGTCCTCGGAATGGCGGCAAGACGTTATTGTGCGCCACATGTAAGCACGTTTCGCCGCAGCTGCCCATCGATCGGCCCGAACGCCGGCTCCCGCGGCGGTAAGCCGGCTTTTGAAAAGGCGCTACCGACAGCCAGTGGCTACAGCAAGGTCAGCCCCAGCCCGATCACCACGCCGGTGACCACCAGCTGGATCAGGCAGAAGCCCATGATGTCCTTGGCGTTGAGGCCGGCAATGGCGAGAACGGGAAGCGCCCAGAACGGCTGCAGCAGATTGGTCCAGGCATCGCCCCAGGCCACCCCCATGGCGACGCGAGACACATCGGCACCCAGCGCCTTGGCGGCCGGCAGCATCACCGGAGCCTGGACCGCCCACTGGCCACCGCCGGAAGGGATGAACAGGTTGACCACGCCGGCACTGATGAATGACCAGAACGGCAGCGTGTCGGCGTTGGCGATGGCGACGAACATCTCGGACAGCGACTGCGCCAGACCGGACTGCATCATGATCCCCATGATCCCGGCATAGAACGGAAACTGGATGACGATGCCGGCGCCGCCCTTGATCGCCTCGTTGAGGCTGGTGAGCAGACTTCTTGGCGTCCGATGCAGCACGATGGCCAGCATCAGGAACAGCAGGTTGACGCTGTTGAGGTTGAGCCCGCCGCCGGCGAAGACGAAATAGTAGGCCAGGTAGAGCAGCCCCGGGATACCCACTAGCAGCGACAGCAGCGTACTGGTCTCGAGTCGATCAGCCGGACGGGTGATGGCGTTCGGATCGGGGCTCGGCGGTTCGGCCAGCTGCTCGCGACTGACGAAGACGCTCTCCTCTTCCGGCGGCAGCATCCAGCGATTGATCAGCGGCATGATCACGAACAAGGCCGCGACGATGATCAGGTTGTAGGCGGCGAAGATCGTCTGCGAGGTGGGAATGATACCGATCTGGTCCTCGCTGAAATGGCCCGGCGTGGCGATGGTCAGCGGAATCGAGCCGGCAAGGCCGCCATGCCAGACCACGAAGCCGGAGTAGGCGCTGGCGATCAGCAGGCGGTAGTCGACCCGGACCTGGCGTGCCAGCGCCTTGGCGAACAGCGCCCCGACGACCAGGCCGAAGCCCCAGTTGATCCAGCTCGCGGCCAGCGACACCAGCGTGACCAGAATGATGGCGCGGGCCGGAGTCCGGGCGGTAGCGGCCAGTCTGTCCAGCAGCCGCTTCAGCGGCGGCGAGTTGGCGAGCATGAAGCCGGTGATCAGGACCAGCAACATCTGCATCGAGAACGACAGCAACCCCCAGAAGCCGTCGCCCCAGTACTGAATCACCGCCAGCGGCGTCTGCTGTTCGAACAGCATGGCGGCCAGCGCGGCGATGATCGTCAACAGCAGCACGAAGATATAGGGGTCGGGCAGATAACGCTCGACCAGCTTGACCGCGGGGCGGGAAAGGCGCTGCAACATGGCGTGGGATCTCGTCGGGTAACCGTTAGCGCGAGCCTACCCGATCCTTCCCGGAATCATCAGTCAACCTTGGTCTAGTGGCTTGATTCCGGGGAGATTTCGCTCCCGTGTTCAGGTGACCAGCGCGTTTTGCGATAGCGCAGGTAACAGAGCCCGAGCGAGGACGAGCGGATGAAGGTGAAGAACAGAAACGAAAACCACAGGCCGTGATTGCCATAGCTCTGGGTCAGCCACCACATCGGCAGGTAGCAGGCGATCGCCAGCCAGACGGTATCGCGCATGGCGCGGCTCTCGGTGGCGCCGATGAAGACGCCGTCGAGCAGATAGCTCCACACCGCCAGCGCCGGCATCGCGATCATCCACGGCAGGTAGTCGGCGGCGGTGGCGCGAACTTCCGGCAGGTCGGTGAGCAGCGATATGAGACCGTCGCCGGCGACCGCGAACAGCAGCATCGAAGCGCCCGCGACCAGCAGCGACAACCTGCCGGCGGCGCGCACGGCATCGCCGAAGTCGTGCCAGTCACGCCGCCCTACGGAGCGCCCGGTGAGCGCCTCGGCGGCATTGGCGAAGCCATCCAGCGCGAACGAGGTGAGCATGATGAACTGCAGCAGCACGGCATTGGCGGCGAGCACGGTATCACCGAAATTGGCCCCCTGGGCGACGAAGAAAGCCTGGGCGAACAACAGCCCCAACGTGCGCACGAACAGATGCTGGTTGACGCGAATCAGTGCCGAGTAGCGCTCCCATACCCACAGCGCCTGACGCGACAGCGACCCGCCGAGATCGCGGCAGTGAACAGCGACCCGCCACAGCCCGAAGGCCAGGGCGCTGTAATCGGCAATCAACGAGGCCCAGGCCACGCCGTCGCTGGCCAGCCCGAAGCCGACCACGAACAGCAGGTCGAGCACGATGTTGACGCCGTTGGTTAGCAGCAGAATCGCCAGGGTGATCCGTGTCTTCTGCTGGCCGATGAACCAGCCCAGGATCGCGTAGTTGGCCAGCACCGCCGGCGCCGAGAAGATACGAATGTGAGCGTAGCTGGCGGCGAGCGACATCGCCGCTTCGCTGCCATCGAGCAGCCACAGGCCGAGATCGATCAGCGGTTTCGACAGCACGATCAGCGCCAGCCCGATCACCACCGCCATCACCAGCGACTGCGCCAGCAGCAGCCTTACGCCGCTGTCGTCCTCGCGACCCATCGCCTGGGACGTCAGCCCGGTGGTGCCCATGCGCAGGAAACCGAAGCCCCAGTAGAGAAAGCTGAACAGCGTCGCACCCAGCGTCACCGCCGCCAGATAGCGCGAATCCGGCAGGTGACCGACGACCGCTGTATCCACCAGACCCAGCAGCGGCACGGTGATATTGGAGAGGATGATCGGCCAGGCCAGCTGCCAGATATGAGCGGTGGTGTAGCGTCTGATCGGGTCGGGGCTTTCGCCATCAGGGCGAGCATCGGGTTGAGCCACGCGTTCCTTGCCTCTTTTCAGTGCCGATGGAATCCGGTGCCTCGATGAAGATGTCAGCGATTTGCCGTCACAGAGCCGACAGAATAACGCCGCCAAGGAGGCGGCGTTGTAGAAAGTCAGTCCAGATCGACGCTGCGGGCATGAATCGTCAGGCGGCAGTAATGATCTTGTACTTCTCCATCAGCTGATCCTTGCTCTCCTCGTGCTCCGGGTCGAGCGGAATGCAGTCGACCGGGCAGACCTGCTGGCACTGCGGCTCGTCGAAGTGGCCAACGCACTCGGTGCAATGGTTGGGATCGATGACGTAGATCTCTTCGCCCGGCGAGATGGCGTCGTTGGGGCACTCCGGCTCGCAGACATCGCAGTTGATGCATTCATCGGTGATCATCAGGGCCATATCAATGTCCTCCTGACGGTTGGTCGCCGTCTGCCGCGAATCGTCGCCGCAGGGCCTCGGCCACGCACGGCGATACATGTTGGGAAACATCCCCGCCGAGGCGCGCGATCTCGCGCACGATCGTCGAGGAGATATAGGAGTTCTCGATCTCCGGCGTCAGAAACAGCGTCTCGACGTCCGGCGCCTGGGCGCGATTCATGTTGGCCAGCTGCATCTCGTACTCGAAGTCCGATACCGCCCGCAGCCCGCGCAGAATGATGCGGGCCCGCTGCTGGACCAGCAGCTCGGTGAGCAGGCCATTGAAGCCGATCACCTCGACGTTGGGCCATTCGGCAACGACCTCACGGGCCAGCGCCTCGCGCTCGTCGAGCGACAGCGTCGGCTGCTTGCGCGGGCTCTGTGCAACGGCGATCACGACCTTGTCGAAGATCCGCGCGGCCCGGTGAATCAGATCGCGATGACCGTTGGTGATCGGATCGAAGGTGCCGGGATAGACGACGATATTGTGCATTCAAGGCACTCCGCGCTCGTATTCAGTCCAGTGTACCGAAAGGATTGTCGACCTTCAGTGACACCGGGTTGGCGTAACCGGGGATGCGGATCGAATCGCGGCCGACTTCCAGCTCCGGCCCTTCCAGAACGCCCTCGCCGAAGCGGTAGATGACCTCGAACCGACCGGCATCGGCGGCAGCTTCATAGCGTGCCGCGGCGGCGAGCGTCTGTTCGCGACGATGGCGCCAGTCGTCGAGTGCACGCTGGCCGTGGCGCTTGGCTAGCAGGCGCTCGGTCACCTGCGGCGACAGCAGCAGGCCGGTGGCGTTGTTGCCGCCAAAGCCCTTGGCGTTGATGAAGCTGCAGTCGGCCTCGAATGCCAGCGGCTCGCGGAAGAAACGCAACCGCTCGGCATGGACGTCGTCGGCGACCGCATCGAGCGTCGGAATGCCCGGCACCCAGCCGTGGGCGAAAGTCCCCAGCGCACTGGCGATCTGATCCCCGGCGGCGCTGCCCTGGGAGTGGCCGATGAACGCCTTGATCGCAGCGACCGGCCAGTTCTCGATACCGTTGGCCCGCGCTACCTGATCGAAGATATGCGACTCGGTGGTGCGGTTCTTCGGCGTGCTGGTGCCATGGGCATGAAGATAGCTGCGCTGGCGGACGCTCTGCTCGCCGAGGATCGACGTGGCCAGCGCGACCGACTTGCCCAGCGTCAGGTAGTTGCCGATGCCGGGAGCGGAGATCGAACGCTTCCAGCCGTCGGCGTTGACGTTGACTTCCGGCACCGCGGCGAGGATCTGTGCGCCGGTCTCGAGTACCAGCGAATCGTCCATCAGCAGCACGAACTGCGACGCTTCGGCGATGGTGAACCCGCAGTTGCGTGCGAACGGCCGGCAGGCCCGCTGATAATCCTCGTCGGTCAGCAGTTCCAGCGCATCCAGCGCCATCAGGCTCTGATCGTCGGCCAACGCGCTCATGGCGCGGAACCCTTCGATGATCTCCGGCGTCACCGGCGCGTCGCTGGTGCCGACCATGACGATCCGTCGGCGGCCCTGACGAATATCGTCGATGCCCAGGCGCAGGTTGTAGAGGAAGGTAGCGCAGGCGCCCTGAATCGCGCCGGTGGCACCCACGCTGCCCAGCACGTAGGCATTGAGAAAGTCGGCCGGCATCTGGCCGTAACCCAACGGCATCTGCTTGGAAGTGGTGCGGCTTCCGGTGACGAAACTCTTGAGCATGCCGCCCCAGCCGGCATCATCGAGCTGGCCGATGGAGTTGCCGGCATAGACCGCAATGGCGTCGGGATCGACCCGCTCGCGCAGCGATTCCCAATCGAGGCCGCTCTGGCCGAGGCAGTCGCTGACACCGAAGATCGCCATCGACAGGCCGCGCGGGTGGTGGACACTGCGATAGAAGGTGTCCGGCGCGAACCCCGCAGGCAGGCACCCCGCGGCACGTACCAGCGCCTGACGCCGTTCGGGCAGCAGCGCATCCAGCGTGCCGGCGGGAATGCTGACCTCGACCGTCTGCTTGTCGAGTTCGCGAATCTCCCAGCCCTCGGGCAGCGGTTGCGGCAGCTGTCGTCGTGAGGTCGTGAAACGCATCGGCTCCTTGAGCGTCAGTCGCATTTCGCGGTTGCCGGGGATTCCGGCTTCCCGAAAGGCGTCGTCCTCGATGCGCCGAATCAGCGTGTGCTTGAGAATGGACTCGCGATAGCGGGCGACGACCGCCTGTTCGCTCAGCGTTTCCCCATCGGCACCGAGCCACTGACCGTTCCCTTGTGGCGTGATCAACTGCATCAGGGTGGCCAGGGCGACGAGCGTTTGCGTCTGCTCGGCGTCTGGCAGAACGTCGAGAATCGTGCGGCGGTAGGCTTGGTGCCCCGAGGTTCTACCCGCGGCGTTGACGCCGCCCATACCGACGATTACCGGTAAATGTGACAAGCCACGTCCCTCGTGAACATTGGGGGCAATCGGTAACGCATGGCATGGAGAGAACGCGACTGCGATGAAAAGGCGTCTCCCGCCGAAGGCGCGCCGTCGCCGACTCGCGGTCGGTGACGGTACCCCTGAGCTGGCAAGGCAGAACTCTCGAGAGAGCCTGAGCCGGCGCAAGGCAGTGACCGCGCATGCCATCGAAGGCCGTATTGCCAGAATTGGCTGAATGTGGGCAGGGATGATACACCTGCGCGCGCGCGGCGTCATGCCGCGCAGAGTAAGTGATCATGCCGCCGCGGCTGCGGAGGCCGGCGCCGGGCGCATGTCGATGCCCGAACGGCGCGAATGCTGATGTCGAGGCTGATGGCGAGACTGATAGAATGCGCGAGCCGTCGTTCGCCGGTAAACGGCATTCATCACTCTACGGTAGCCATCATCGACGGTACTCATCATTCAAGGTACTCATCATTCAACGGTATTCGCCATGCAAGCGTCTTCCCGCGCCATCACTTCCAGCCAGCTGGGGCCGCACCAGGATCTGATACGCCGCGTTCAGCGAGCTCGCGACGGCGAATGGCAACGCCCGCCGGCGGCGCACACGCGCGCTGCCTTCGACGGGGCGGCCCGCTGGCTGGCGGCGCAGGATAGGCCGCTGATTCTCGATGCCGGCTGCGGTGTGGGCTTATCCACGCGGCGGCTGGCGCAGCGTCATCCGGACCACGCCGTGATCGGCGTGGATCGCAGCGAACAGCGGCTGTCTCGCGATCACGGCGCGTTGCCGGACAACGCGTTGCTGGTGCGTGCCGATTTGGTCGATTTCTGGCGCTTGGCACTTGCCGCCGAATGGCGCCCGGTCGAGCATTATCTGCTCTATCCCAACCCGTATCCCAAGAGCACGCAGCTCAAGAAGCGCTGGCACGGGCATCCGGTCTTTCCGGCGATACTGGCGCTGGGGGGGCGGCTCGAACTGCGCTCCAACTGGAAAATCTACGTTCAGGAGTTCGCGCTGGGGGTGGAAACGCTCTGTGGCGTCGATGGCGAGCTCACTGCCTTCGTGCCGGGGGATTCGACCATGACACCATTCGAGCAGACTTTCCTGACGCCGTTCGAGCAGAAGTATTTCGAGAGCGGCCAGGCGCTGTGGCGCTACTGCGTTGATCTGACGGCAACCGTTGTCGACTGAACGGGGTATATATCGTATTAACATCACGCCAGGCATCGCATCCGAACAGCGTTAGTTGGTACGCTCTGGATCAGTTTGGCCCTCATTTTTCTTCGGAGCGAGCATCCCATTATGCGGCGATGGCTAGGTCGTGGTTCTGTGTTTATCGGTGCGTTGTCCCTGTCCGTCGCCTCCTTCGTCGCCCAGGCGGCCGGATTCGATCATGTCGGCCGGCTGGCTGACAAAGGCTTCGCGGTCAGTGCTCAGGCGCGTCTGCTCGACAGCGGTGAAGTGCTGGGCGCCATCAATCCGGCGCAATCGCTGTCGCCGGCTTCGGTTACCAAGCTGTATACGGCGGCGGCCTCGCTGGACCGCTGGGGCCCCCAGCATCGTTTCACCACGCGTTTCGTCTCTACCGGCGCGCTCGACGGCGATGGCGTGCTTCATGGTGATCTGGTGCTCGAGGGCGGCGGAGACCCGGCGCTGACCTCGGAGGCGCTGTGGCAGTTGATCCAGAAACTGCGCGAGCGGGGTGTCTCCAGCGTCGACGGCCAGCTAGTGGTCAGCCAGGCGCGCTTCGGCCCGGTCAGCTGCATCACGACCGACCGCTGCGATACCCGGACGGAGGGCACCAATGCCTACGCCGCGCTGCTCTCGTCCGCTGCCATCAACTACGGCAACTGGTGTGCCACGGTGATGCCTGGCGTCGTCGGCCAGCCGGCGCGAATCACCAGCTGTGACACGGTGGCGCCGACCATTCGCATCGAAAACGGCGTGAAGACGGTGGCGGCCGGCGGTTCGGCCAGCCTTTATGCCAAGCGAGTGACCGACAGCCAGGGCGATACGCTGCGCGTCAGCGGGCAGATTCCCGCCGGCAGCTATCCGCGCCCGGTCTACAAGGCGAGCTCGGATCCGGCCGACCAGACCGGCCAGACGCTGTTGTCGCTGCTGCGCCAGTCAGGGATTCCGGTCAGCGGTGGTTACGCGGTCAGCCGTCAGGCGCCGCCGGCCGCGGCGCAGTCGTTGGCCGCCGTCGAAGGCAAGCCGCTGCAGGAGCTGCTGCTGCGCACGCTCAACTATTCGAACAATTTCATGGCCGATACGCTGGCGCTGGATCTGACCTCCGGCACGCAGCAGGGGCTGCCCGACGCCGGGCGCGCGCTGGAGCAATTCGCCGCCGGCCTGCCGGGACACGGCCCGGTCACCTTGCACAGCGGTAGCGGGCTGACGCCGGAAAACCGTGTTTCCGCCCAGAATCTCAATGCGCTGCTCGGTGCGATGTACGGCCGCGCGTCGCTGTTCCCCACCTTCGTCGCCGGCATGCAGGTTCCGACCAACGGGCCGATGCACTTCATCCGCCGCGGCAGCCAGACCTTCCAGGATCACGTGATGCTGAAGACGGGGACGCTCAACGAGCCGGTGACGGTACGCGCCATTGCCGGTTATTTTCGAACCGAGAGCGGTCGCTGGGGCAGTTTTGCGGTACTCGTCAACGGCACCGGGTCGACGCCGTATCTCTCCTGGCGAGAGACGCTGCCAATGATCTCGGACGATCTGACCGCGATGATCGAACGCCACTAGGCGCATCCATCGACGCATGTCGGGCGATCCGCATTGCCGGCGCGATCGCCCGCGCGAGATACGTTTTCATCCGTTGTCCACAAGAGGAATGCCATCGTGCTGTCACGTTTTCCCCTGCTGACCGTTACTGCCGCTCTGGCCGCCGCTCTGGCCGCAACCCTGGCCGTTTCCGGCTGCGCCACGAACCCCGGCGCCAGCGATACCCAGGCCGTTGCCGATACTCAGGCGGCTGGCGACTCGCAGGCCGCCAGCGAGGCGCTGGTCGGCACCTATTGGAAGTTGATGACGCTCGACGGCAAACCGGTGGCCGTCGCGGACAATCAGCGTGAAGCGCATCTGGTTCTTGACGGCCAGGGGCGTGTGACCGGTTCGACCGGCTGCAATCGACTGATGGGCAGTTACATGCTGGAGGCCGATGCACTGACCTTTTCTCAGCTGGCCTCGACCCGAATGGCCTGTCCGGCGGAGATGATGGCGCTGGAGCAGGCCTGGCTGGCGGCGCTTTCCGACACAGCGCACTATTCGATATCGGGCCAACGATTGGTGCTCGAGGATGCCAACGAGCAACCGCTGGCCGAGCTCAAGGTCAACGCGCTGTATTGAACTGCACGGCGAACACCGACCCGACGACGAGAACCGAACCTTGACCCTGATCGACTGTGAGTTCGGCCGGCACGGCGATGCCGTGCTGGCGATCTTCAACGATGCCATCCTCAACACCACGGCGCTCTACGAATATCAGCCGCGCACCGCGGCGTTTGTCGAGGGCTGGTTTCAGGCCAAACGCGATGGCGGCTTGCCGGTCATCGGCATGCTCGACGACGCCAGCGGCCGATTGATGGGCTTCGCCAGCTATGGCCCGTTTCGCCCTCATGCCGCCTATCGCTACAGCGTCGAGCACTCGGTCTACGTGGATCGGGATTTCCGCCAGCGCGGTGTGGCCAGACGACTGATGACGGCGCTGATCGAGCGCGCCGAGGCCCAGCAGTATCACACCCTGATCGGCGGCATCGACGCCTCCAATGCGGCGAGCATCGCGCTGCATCAACAGCTGGACTTCAGCCACGCGGGAACCGTTCGTCAGGCCGCTTACAAGTTCGATCGCTGGCTCGATCTGGCGTTCTATCAGCGGATCCTGTCGACGCCGGGGAATCCCTGCGGGGGCTGATCAGGGCGTGTCGCCACTCGACGCCGACGGGTCCTGGTCGCTCTCTTCGGACTCGGCGTCGTCACTGATGGCGTCTGTCGGGGTGCTGGGAAGGGCGTCGGAGCCGATCGCCAGCTTGTCGGCGTCGGCCATGTAGACCTCCTGGCTGCTGCGCCGGAACAGGCAGAGTTCCTGCCCGGCCTGGCCGTTCATGTGTTTCTGTGGATAGTGACCCTGGATCAGCAGTGCCGTCATCCCGGCTTCATCGTCGAACAGCACCGGGTCGCCCGCTGGCGCGGCGTCCGGAAACTGGCTGGCGTCCTGGCACTGTTCGATGACCGCGCGGTCGTGCTCTTGCCACGCGGCATCGCTGGAGGCGCTGGCGGAGCCGGCCAGCGGCAGCAGCGCCGCGGCCAGGAAAAGGGGGATGAGCTGCAATTCAGAACGACGCATGGGGCGTTCCCTGTTCCGGTGTATTGAGGTGCCGATGCGCGTGGCCCGTCTGTCAGGCGGGCGGATCCGTCATCGGACGTGAATCTTTTCATGGGCCGCCGAGGCCCGTCATTGGAGTATAGACCCCGTATGGTGTTCCCCGTTGCGTTGCTGTTTCTGGCCGTGGTGTTCTCGACGTCGGTGCTGTCCGGCGTATTCGGCATGGCCGGCGGATTGGTGCTGCTGGGCTTTCTGCTGGCCTGGCTGCCGGCGGCGACGGCGATCGCGGTGCATGGCGTGATCCAGCTCACCGCCAACGCCTCGCGGGCCTGGCTGTCGCGACGTTTCATCGAGTGGCGAATCGTCGGCATGATCGCCTGCGGGGTCTTGATCGCGGCGGCGCTGCTGACGCTGGTGCGCTATTCGCCCAGCGAGACGGTGGTGCTGATCGTGCTGGGGCTGATGCCGGTGATGGTGTGGATTCCCAAACGCTGGTTCCACTTCGATGTCTCGCGGCCAGGCCATGCGGTCATGTGCGGCCTCGTCTCCGGCGGCCTGACCATCGCGGTCGGGGTCTCGGGCCCGACCATCGATATCGGCTTCATCCGCACCCAGCTCGACCGACGCACCGTGGTGGCGACCAAGGCCACCATCCAGGTGATCGCGCACAGCCTCAAGATTCTCTTCTACTGGCAGGCGGCGATGGCGATGGACAGCGGCGAGTGGGGCTGGGTGGCGCTGGCGATTCCCTTCGCTTTTCTGGGCACGCGCACCGGCAATCTGGTGCTGGCGCGGCTCACCGACGACGGTTTTCGCTACTGGACACGCTGGATCGTCACCGTGGTGGGCGCTTATTACCTGATTCGCGGGCTGATGAATCTCTTCGCCTAGGTCTTTTCATACCGCTGCGCTTGGGTCTGTTTCTATCGCTGCGCTCAGCTCTGCGACGGGCTGACGCCGAAATAGCGCTTGTACTCGCGGCTGAACTGCGAGGTGCTGCGATAACCGACATCGGCGGCGGCGCGAGAGACGTTGATGCGCTGCTGGCCGAGGAGAACTCGCGCCCGGAGCAATCGCAGCCGTTTGAGATACTGCACCGGCGATAGCTGCGTGGTGCGTTTGAAGTGATGATGAAAGTGGGAGGCGCTCATGCTGGCGCGCTCGGCGAGCGTCTCTACCGTCAACGGCAGCGCAAAATGGCGATGGAGATAGTTCAACGATTCGGCGATGCGCGCGTAGTGGCCATGCTGCTGTACCAGCTGGCGCAGCGACTGCCCCTGCGGGCCATTGAGCGCGGCGAACAGTACCTCCCGCACCCGTCCCGCGCCGAGCGCCCGGCTGGCGTGTTCGTCCTGCAGGCACTGCGCCAGGCGTTGCACGGCTTCCGCCATGGCGTCGTCGAGTGCGACCGCCGCCATGGGCTCGGGGGCGCCACGATCGACACCGGACGGCGCGGGCAGATGATGCACCAGCTCGCTCAACGTCAACGGGTCGACGGCAATCGAAATACCCAGCAACGGCGCATCGGCGCGGGCGAGCGTTTCGCACTCGAACGGTAGCGGCATCGCCTGGACCAGATAGTTGCCGGGTCCATAGTGAATGACCCGGTCTCCCAGATAACCGATCTTGTCGCCCTGGGCGATGACGAATATCCCTGGTTCGTAGATCAACGGCGTGCGCGGATGGCCGCATCCGGAAGCGATCAGTCTGACGCCGTCGATGGCGGTCTCGGAGAAGCCGTCGGCCGTGGCCAGCGGCGCCAGCGTCCGGGCCAGTCGCGAGGCCCAGGACACGTTAGGCCTCGAAGCGTCGAGAGACGGATTCGTAGGGCCGCGGTGGACTCGGGATGGTTCGGAAAGGCGATCGAGCATGACGACCTCGCGCTGATGAGGATAGACAGGTTCAGCGTATTGTGCATGAGTCCAGCCGGACAGAGGTAGTGGCCTCCTGGATTGGAGAGGATCGAGCAGACGTTGCAGAGGAAACGGCATGGCCGCCGAGCGAGTTGTCGACCACACTGGGCGCACGATCCATTCATTCACCCATCTTTCATGGGGAGTCATCCAGATGACACAAGCTACCGCCGCGCCCGCCAAGGGTTACGCCGCACATTCCGCCACGTCGCCGCTGGAAGCCTGGGATTTCGAGCGCCGCGCACCGCGGCCGGACGATGTCTCCATCGACATTCTCTACTGCGGCGTCTGCCACAGCGATCTGCACTTCGCCCGCGATGATTGGGGCATGGCTTCCTATCCAGTGGTGCCGGGTCACGAAATCGTCGGCCGCGTCACTGCCGTCGGCGACGACGTCAATCAGTACAAGGTCGGCGATCTGGTCGGCGTCGGCTGCATGGTCGACTCCTGCCGCCAGTGCCAGGCTTGCAACGACGGGCTCGAGAACTACTGTGCCGAAGGGTTCGTGATGACCTACGGCAGCCCGGATAAGCATGACGGCACCCTGACCCAGGGCGGCTACTCCGACAAGGTCGTGGTCAGCGAGCGCTTCGTCGTGCGCATGCCCGACGGTATCGATCTCAAATCCGCTGCGCCGATCCTGTGCGCCGGTATCACCACCTATTCGCCGCTCAAGCACTACGGTGTCAAGCCGGGCGACAAGGTCGGCATCATCGGCATGGGCGGCCTCGGCCACATGGGCGTCAAGCTCGCCAAGGCGCTGGGTGCCGAAGTCACGCTGTTCACCCGTTCCGAGTCCAAGAAGGCCGAGGCGAAGAAGCAGGGCGCCGATCACGTGGTGATCTCGACCAACGAAGACGAGATGGGTGCGATCACCGAGACCTTCGACTTCATGCTCGACACGGTGCCGGTGCAGCACGACATCAACCCGTATCTCAACGCCTTGAAGCCGGACGGCACCCATATTCTGGTCGGCCTGCTCGAGCCGCTCGATCCGGCGGTATCCGGTGCCAATCTGGTGTTCCGTCGCCGGGTGCTGGCGGGTTCGCTGATCGGCGGCATGCCGGAAACCCAGGAAGTGCTCGATTTCTGCGCCGAAAAAGGCATCACCTGCGACGTCGAGATGATCAACATCGATCAGATCAACGAAGCCTGGGAGCGGATGCAGAAGGGCGACGTGAAGTACCGCTTCGTGATCGACATGGCCTCGCTCAAGGACGCCTGATAGTTACGAGTTACGAGTTACGAGTTACGAGTTACGAGTTACGAGTTACGAGCTACGAGCTACGAGCCTGCGCCGAGTTTGGGGCGCTGTAGAAAGCAGCTACGGGCTAAAAGCTAAAACCTGAGCCGGCTTCGGGACGCCAGAAGAGAATGCCAGCGACGTTCGTCGCTGGCATTTTTTGTACCGGAAACTTCACTCTGATTTTCGCGGCTCGCGGCTCAGGGCTGAACCCTCACCAACCCTTCCTGCGCCGTCGAGGCGATCAGGCGCCCCTCGCGATTGTAGAAGCTGCCGCGAGCAAAGCCGCGCGCCCCCCCCGCCCACGGGCTTTCCATGACGTAGAGCAGCCACTCGTCGACTTTCGGGTCCTCGTGGATCCACAGCGCATGATCCAGGCTGGCAATCCGCAGGCGCGGGTCGCCGAACTCCACGTCGTGGGCCAGCAGCGAGGTCAACAGCAGATTGAAATCGGAGCTGTAGGCGAGCAGATAGCGGTGCAGTGCCGGGTCTTGCGGCATCGGGCCGCCGCCCATGCGGAACCAGATCATCCGCGAGGGCGGTCGCTCGCGGCACTCCTCGACCGTGATGAACTCGACGGGATGCCCGCGGAAACGCTGATGAACCGCCTCGCCCTCGGCAAGCAGCGCCTCTGGAGACGGCACTTCCGGCATGTCGGGTTGATGACTCAGGCCGTGCTCGCGGCCCTGGAACGAGGCGCTGCAGAAGAAGATCGGCTTGCCTTTCTGAATCGCGGTGACGCGTCGCGTAGTGAAACTGCCGCCGTCGCGAACGCGGTCGACGGAGTAGATCACCGGCAGCTGGGCATCGCCGGGGCGCAGAAAATAGCCGTGCAGCGAGTGCAGATAACGGTCCTCGGGCACCGTGCGAGTCGCGGCAGCGGCGGCTTGCCCCAGCGCCTGGCCACCGAACAGCTGGGGCAGCCCCAGATCCTGGCTCTGGCCACGGAACAGATTCTCTTCCAGCGCTTCCAGGCCGAGAAGCTGGATCAGGTCGTTCAGCGCTTGTGTCATTCGGGTATCCTTGATGGCACGTCAATGAAGCTTTGCGAATCAGACTTTTTCGAATCAGGCTTTCGAGCAAGGCTTTCGAGCGAGGCTTTCGAATCAGGCTTGCCGCGAGTATATCCTGCTCGACGGCAGCCCGCCGCGACGGCGACGACCTCAGACCGGCTCGCGAGCGCAAGAGACCGGGCCGCGATGCCGCAACACGGAATGAGCACGATGCGCAGCGATGAATTCTACATGCACCGGGCGCTGGAGCAGGCGCAAATGGCGTTCGAGCGTGGCGAGGTGCCGGTGGGCGCCGTGGTGGTCGATCCCGCCGGCGAAGTGATCGGCGCGGGCTACAACTGCCCGGTTAGCGGCCAGGACCCCACCGCCCATGCCGAAGTGCAGGCGCTGCGCAGCGCAGCATCGGGTCTGAGCAATTATCGGTTGGACGGTTGCACGCTGTTCGTCACCCTCGAACCCTGCCTGATGTGTACGGGGGCGATCATCCATGCCCGCGTCCGGCGGGTCGTCTACGCCGCCGCCGAGCCCAAGGGCGGCATGGTCGAATCCCGGGCCAATCTGTTTGCCCAGCCGTGGTTCAACCATCGCGTCGAAATCGTCGGCGGCGTGCTCGCTGCCCCGGCCAGGCGACTGCTTCAGCAGTTCTTCCGGGAGCGCCGCCAGCGCGAGCCATCGCCAGCGGGCGATGCGAACCACGCGAGCCACGAATCCTCTTGAGCTACGAATTCTCTCTGGCCACGAAGCTTCTCTAGCCACGAATCCTCTCGAGCCATGAATTCCCTTGAACCCCGATTCGGACGGACGGCTCTTGCGACGCTCCGGTTTTAGAGGGCGTCGGCGAGAACGACGCGATTGCGGCCATTCTGCTTGGCGCGATACAGCGAGTCATCGGCCGCCTGGAAGATCCGGTCGCGATGTATCGACAGTGTCTCGATGACGTTGACCCCGATGCTCAACGTCACCGGTTCGCCATCGGGCTGGACGAGGCCGCTGTCGGCAACCGCCCGGCACAGGGCTTCGGCGATCTCTTCGGCTCGGTGGCGATCGCACCGCGGCAGGCAGGCGACGAACTCCTCGCCGCCGTAGCGGGCGAACATTCCCCCGGCGCGCTCCACCGGCAGGCGACAGCACTGCGCGATCGTCTTGAGATAGCGATCGCCTTCCAGATGGCCGAAGTGATCGTTGACGTTCTTGAAGTGATCGAGATCGCAGATCATCAGCGCCAGCGGCAGCGGCTCGCTCTGGATATCCATCCAGCGCAGCAGCTCGCGCCGGTTGGGCAGGTGCGTCAGCTCATCGTGCCGGGCGATCCACTCGATCTCCTGCTGCAGCCGTTCGCGCTCTCTTATCTCTTCGCGCAACGAGACATTGGTTCGGTTGGCCAGGCGGTGCTGATGCGTCAGCCGACGGTAGATGTAAAGCACCATGTGCAGCAGGTAGGCGAGCACAATGCCGAACACCAACGTGATGTCCGGCAGTCTGTCGCGATTGGCTTCCAACCAGTGCAGTGAAGGCTTCACGCTGAGCGTCAGCCGATCGGTACCCAGGGCCACCGTTTGTCGGTAGCTCCAGTCGGCGAGGTCACCCAGCGGACCGTAGTGAAAATAGAGCCGATCGCCGCCACGGAGCGTCACCGCCCGGTCCTGGTTATCGGTCTGCGCCAGCAGTGAATTGAGCAGATTGTCCACGCTCACCACCATGGCGACGGCGCCACGCAGCGTGCCGTCGACCGCATCGCGGACCGGCAGGTAGCTGACGACTCCCCGTCCGCCCTGCAGGAAATCGATGATGCCGGTCTGGCCTTCGATACCGTAGATCAGGGGGCGATCCAGCGCCTCCCTGGCGGAAGGATCCGACGCATAGAGATTGACGCCGAGCACCGACTGGTTCCCCCGCAATGGGTAGACGCGGATGACGGTGCCATCGAGATCGACGAAGGCAATGTTGCGGAAGTAGCTGAAATCGTCGTGATAGCGCTTGGCCTGCTGCTCCCACTCCGAGCGGGTGGGCACATGATCCATCATGTTCCAGAAGCTGGTGAAGCGTCGCATCGCCTCGAGATGGGCGGACGTTTCGGAAGCCAGCCGGGTGGCGATGTCGTTGCCTTCGTCGGCAGCGAGGTTATAGAGACGCTGATTGTCGGTCTGACGCTGCTCCTGCCAACTGGTCATGGCCAGCAGCGCGATCGATCCGCCGATCATCAGCGGCGTCACGATGCGCCGCCAGTAGCAGCGAAGCGTGGGATACAGCACCAGCCCCTGGGCGAACCAGAGCAACCACAGCGAAGCCAGAATCGGCAGCGGTATGCTGACCATGCCGGACGCGTATTCCGGCGGCGGCGTCAGTGAGCGATAGCTGAGCCAGCTGCCGCCCATGGCGACCAGCAGCAGCAGAATCGGCGAGCCGAGGCCCAGGCGCGAAAGCAGTAGGACGTTGAGAATCAATCCGAAGACGATGCTCAGCGACAGAATGGGAGGTCGGCTGTGGAAGAACTCCCAGTGGCCGGGGAGATGATCGAGCCAACGCTGCCAGACGTCGACGCTCAGCCAGTTTTCGGCGATCAGAAAGCTGCTGATGATCGCCAGGGTCAGGAGTCCGATGGGAATCAGCAGCCAGCGGCTGGCCCTGTGCCAATCCTGGGACGCGGCAAGCTGGCCCAGCCACAGCGCGCCCACCAGCGGCATCAGGATCCAGCGCTGCCCGGGTTCGTCGCCGGGCCAGATCGCCAGCAGCAGAATCGGTAATGCCAGGTACAACGACAGACGAGATACCACCATAGTCGCTAGGGTTCTCCACGGTGGGTTGCCAACGATGCGTTATCAGCAAGGCATTACGGACTACAGCAGCGGAGCAATGACCTCGAAAGGAGGGTTCTCCTCTCCCTCGAGGGCTCGCTCGCCTAACTGATTGAACTGCTGCTGGCTTCGGTTGACGTACTTGAGTATCTCGTAATAACGGCGAATGTTGCGCACGTAGATTACCGGTTCCCCACCACGAGCGTAACCGTGGCCCACCCGAGAGTACCACTCGCGCTGCTGCAGCAGCGGCAGGGCTTCGCGGACGTCGGCCCAGCGCTCGGGGTTGCCGCCGCGCAGGCGAGCGATCTCCTGGGCATCGAAGAGATGGCCCAGGCCGACGTTGTAGGCGGCGAGTGCCATCCAGGTCCGGTCCGGCTCGGGAATGTCGTCGGACAGCCGCTGCTTGACCTGGAGCAGGTACCGGGCCCCGCCGTCGACGCTCTGGCGCGGGTCCAGACGGTCGTCGATGCCGATCTCCTTGGCGGTGGGGCGGGTCAGCATCATCAGCCCGCGAACGCCGGTCGGTGACTCGGCGCCGGGCTTCCAGTGCGATTCCTGAAAGCCCAGCGCGGCCAGCAGGCGCCAGTCGAATCCGGTGTCGCGTGCGGCTTCCTTGAAATACGGCAGGAAGCGCGGCAGACGGTTGCCCACGTGGCGTATGAACAATCGGGCGCCGACGTACTCGAGATAGTCGTCGTGACCGAAATAGCGCCCGACGAGTTCGTCCAGGGTGCCGTTTCGGCGTTGCGCGTCCAGGAAGTGGTTGGCGGCCGTAAGCAGATCGATCGGCTGATCCGCGGCGAACGCCCAGCTCAGGCTCATGGGTTTGCCCAGCGGGAAGCCCCGCTCGACGTTGGGGAAGAATAGTCGATTGAGCTGGAACTGGTGGGTGTAGACGACGGCCGCGTCGAGATCGTCTCGTTCGACCATCTCCATCAGGTCGGCGATGGTCACACCGTCCGCCTCGCGCCAGCCGAGTCCCGGCAGATTCTTCTGCTGTGCGCGCAACGCGGCCGCCGTTCCGGAGTCGGCGATGGCGCCGATGCGCAGACCCACGAGATCGTCGAGAGTGCGCACCGGGGGCAGCCCGCGACGATAGACCACCATTGGCTGCAGCGTCAGGATCGGCTCGCTGTAGCGAATGCCCGGCCGGTCGAGATCCAGCGTGAGTGCCGCGGCACCCATGTCCGCGTCGCCTTCGCGTACGTGGTCGAAGACGTCGGCGATTCGTGTCTCGCTGTCGACTGCCAGGCTGACGCCCAGCGACTGCGCGAAACGTCGCATCAGTTCATATTCGAAGCCGGTCGGGCCGTGGCCTCCCGCATAGAAGGTGATGGGTCCATTGCGGGTGGCGACCTGCAGGAAATCGCGTTTGCGGATCGGATCGAGCCCGTCGCTGAAGCGCAGCGCCAGCTGAGCGGGGCACAGGAGAGTTGCCAACGCCAGTAGCACCGTCAGCACGAGTCGCAGGCGTGTCGAGAGCTTGGACATGCAGTGGGATCGGTGACAGCGTGACGGCACACCATATCCGGCGATCGTCCTGCTGTCATCTATTGGCTACCAGGCTATGTATCCCGGAACGCGGGCGCCGTGCCTCGCTCCGACCAGCGTCTGGCGCGTATCGAAACATGCCATGGATCTCGCGGCGTTGGCTTAGCGAGCGCCGCCGCTTTCCAGTATGATATCGCCCTGATCCGGCATCGCCGCCCCGTCTCGCAATGGCCGTTTCGAATGAGACGGACGCGATCCTCGACCGTCCTGGAGGCTTTCCTCGCCATGCTCGAATTGCAAGGCGCGCCTGCGCTATCTGCATTCCGTCACGCCAAACTGCTCGCCGATCTTCGTGCCGTCGCGCCCGAAGTCGAGTCCGTCACGGCGCACTACGTTCACTTCGTCGATGTTCTTTCCGTCGATCATCAAGACGAGCTCGATGAGCAGCCCCGCCAGGTGCTCGAGCGATTGCTGGACTATGGTTTTCAAAGCCATGGTTTCCAAAACGCTGAAGGCCAAGGGGGCGGCGGATCCGATCGTGATGCGCCGCTTGAGGGTCACCTGTTTCTGGTGGTGCCGCGCATCGGCACGATCTCGCCATGGTCCTCCAAGGCTACCGATATCGCGCACAATTGCGGGCTCGAACAGATCGCGCGCATCGAGCGCGGGATCGCCTACCGGGTGACGCTGAAGAGTGCCCCGGGTGCCGAAGCCTACGACGCCATGGTGGCATGTCTGCACGACCGCATGACCGAGACCGTGCTGTTCGACGCAAGCGATGCGGCCAAGCTGTTCTCGCATCATCAGCCGACGCCGCTGGCGACGGTGGACGTGAAGGGCGGCGGCCGAGCGGCGCTGGCGGATGCCAATGACGAGCTGGGTCTGGCGCTGGCCGACGACGAGATCGACTACCTGGTCGACGCGTTCCAGGCGCTGGGGCGCAATCCGACCGACGTCGAACTGATGATGTTCGCCCAGGCCAACTCCGAGCACTGCCGCCACAAGATCTTCAACGCCGACTGGCTGATCGACGGCGAACCGCAGACCCATTCGCTGTTCAAGATGATCAAGAACACCTTCGAGCAGTCCGGCGACAAGGTGCTTTCGGCCTACAGCGATAACGCCGCGGTGATCGAAGGGCCGACGGCGGGGCGGTTCTTCCCTTCGCCGCAGAACCAGGTCTACGGCGCGACTCAGGAACCGGTCCACATCCTGATGAAGGTGGAGACCCACAACCACCCGACGGCGATCGCCCCCCATTCGGGCGCTGCCACCGGTGCCGGCGGCGAGATCCGCGACGAGGGTGCCACCGGGCGCGGCGGCAAGCCCAAGGCGGGCCTGACCGGTTTCACCGTTTCCAACCTGCGGATTCCCGAGTTCGTGCAGCCGTGGGAAGCCTTCGACTACGGCAAGCCCGAGCGGATCCAGTCGGCGCTCGACATCATGCTCGAAGGCCCGATCGGCGGTGCGGCGTTCAACAACGAGTTCGGCCGGCCCAATCTCAACGGCTTCTTCCGTACTTTCGAGCTTGATGCGGTGGGCGCCGATGGCATCGAGCGTCGCGGCTATCACAAGCCGGTGATGCTGGCTGGCGGCTACGGCAACGTGCGTGACGGTCATGTCCTCAAGGGCGAGATCCCGGTCGGCGCCAAGCTGATCGTGATGGGCGGCCCGGCGATGCTGATCGGCCTCGGCGGCGGCGCCGCCTCGTCGATGGCGTCCGGCACCTCCAGCGAGAATCTCGACTTCGCCTCGGTGCAGCGCGACAACCCCGAGATCGAACGGCGCGCCCAGGAAGTGATCGATCGCTGCTGGGCGCTGGGGGACGACAACCCCATCGCGTTCATCCATGACGTCGGCGCCGGTGGGCTTTCCAACGCCCTGCCTGAGCTGGTCAAGGATGGCGGCCGTGGCGGCCTGTTCGATCTGCGCGCGGTGCCCAACGCCGAACCCGGCATGAGCCCGCTGGAAATCTGGTGCAACGAGGCCCAGGAGCGCTACGTGCTGGCGGTGACACCCGAGCAGCTCGAGCGTTTCGATGCGCTGTGTACCCGCGAGCGTTGCCCCTACGCCGTGGTCGGCGAAGCCACCGAGGCACATCACCTGGCCGTGCGCGATGGGCATTTCGAGGCTGATCCGGTCGACTTGCCGATGAGCGTGCTGTTCGGCAAGCCACCGAAGATGCAGCGCAGCTTCGAGCGCCACACGCTCAACCTGCCGGGCCTCGGCCTCGACAATCTCGATCTGCGCGAAGCGCTGGACCGCGTGCTGCGGCTACCGGCGGTGGCGTCCAAGAGCTTTCTGATCACCATCGGCGATCGTTCGATCACCGGTATGGTGGCTCGCGACCAGATGGTCGGCCCGTGGCAGGTGCCGGTGGCCGATTGCGCGGTGACCACCTCGAGCTACGACACCCACGCCGGCGAAGCGATGGCGATGGGCGAACGCCCGCCGGTGGCGCTGATCGATCCTGCCGCCAGCGCGCGTCTGGCGGTGGCCGAGGCGATCACCAATCTCGCTGCCGCGCCGATTGCGGCGCTTTCCGATATCAAGCTCTCCGCCAACTGGATGAGCGCCGCCGACCATGCCGGCGAGAATCAGGCGTTGTACGACGCGGTCCACGCGGTGGGCATGGAACTCTGCCCGGCGCTGGGTATCGCCGTGCCGGTGGGCAAGGATTCGATGTCCATGCGCACGGCCTGGCAGGTCGGAGAGGGCGACCGCCGCGACGAGAAGAGCATCACCGCGCCGCTGACGCTGAACATTACCGGTTTCGCGCCGGTTACCGATGCGCTGCGAACGCTGACGCCGCAGCTGCGGCTCGACCAGGACGAAAGCGATCTGATCCTGATCGATCTCGGCCGCGGCCAGAACCGTCTCGGCGGCTCGGCCCTGGCCCAGGTCTACGGTCAGGTCGGCAACGTCTGCCCGGATCTCGACGAGGCCGAAGACCTGGCGGCGTTCTTCAGCGTCATTCAGGGGCTCAACGCCGACGGCAAGCTGCTGGCCTATCACGACCGTAGCGACGGCGGCCTGATCGTGACGCTGCTGGAGATGGCTTTTGCCGGCCGCGGCGGGCTCGAGATCAAGCTCGACTGGCTCACCGACGATGCCGTCGGCGCGGTCGATGCGCTGTTCGCCGAAGAGCTCGGCGCGGTGATTCAGGTCAACCGTCAGGAAACCGAGTTCGTGCTGGCGCAGCTTGCCGCCGCCGGCCTCGAGACCTGCGGCGTGATCGCCCGGCCGCGCTACGACGACCAGATCCGCGTGACGCTGTTCGAAGAGCCGCTGCTGGAAACCACCCGCGCCATGACGCAGCGCATCTGGTCGGAAACCAGCTATCGAATGCAGGCGCTGCGTGACAATTCGGAGGCCGCCAAGAGCGAGTTCGACGGCCTGCTCAACCTGCGTGATCCGGGCCTTTCGGCCAACCCGACCTTCGATGTCGACGAGGATATCGCGGCGCCATACATTCAACGTGGCGTACGCCCGCGGGTGGCGATCCTGCGCGAGCAGGGCGTCAACGGTCATATGGAAATGGCCGCGGCCTTCGATCACGCTGGCTTCGAAGCCGTCGACGTCCACATGAGCGACATTCTTGCCGGTCGTGTCGGTCTGGAAGAAATGAAAGGGCTGGTCGGCTGCGGCGGCTTCTCCTATGGCGATGTGCTCGGCGCCGGCGGCGGCTGGGCCAAGTCGGCGCTCTACAACCCCCGCGCTCGCGATCAGTTCGCGGCCTTCTTCGCTCGCGAGGACACCTTCGGTCTCGGCGTCTGCAACGGCTGCCAGATGTTCTCGCAGCTGAAGGAGTTGATCCCCGGCGCCGAGCGCTGGCCGCGCTTCGTGCGCAACGGCTCCGAGCAGTTCGAGGCGCGGGTGTCGATGGTTCAGGTCGAGGAGAGCCCGTCGATCCTGCTGGCCGGCATGGCCGGTTCGACCCTGCCGATCGCCGTCGCCCACGGTGAGGGCCAGGCGCTGTTCGAGGACAGCGGCCATCTGCGCAGCATGCAGAACAGCGGCCAGATCGCGATGCGCTACATCGACAACGAAGGCCAGGTCACGAGCCGTTATCCGGCCAACCCCAACGGCTCGCCGGCCGGTATCACCGGCCTGACCACGCCGAACGGGCGCGTCACCATCATGATGCCGCACCCCGAACGCGTCGCCCGCGCGGTGACCAATTCCTGGCGCCCGTCGGAATGGACGCAGGATGGCGCGTGGATGCGGATGTTCCGCAATGCGAGGGTGTGGGTTGATTGATCTGAGGGTCGACTGACACTGGAACCGGCGTCATGAAGAAAGCCGGCTTGCCCTGGGGTTCTATACCCTGGGGCAGGCCGGTTTTTTTATGAGGATGTCGCTATGGATCGTTATATCCGCCAGCGCCTTCGAGAGCGCGCTGGCGGATCGACGGTTAGCCGGGTCTTTCGACATGGATGTCGAAAGAGGCACGTCAGGTCAGGATGTCCGTACGCGCCGACCCGAAGCGTAGCCGACGATCTGCCAGGGTTGCGCGATTTCGGGCGCGAGAAAGAGGGAGAGCGAAGAGAGGGCGAGCGTTAAGCCCTCTCTTCAGACCGTGCGATAGGGTGGTAAGACCGTAGGCAGTAGTGTCCTTGCTGAACTCGTCGTGACCACCTTTCAGGTTTCCGAATAAAGCGCCCAATACCGCGCCCGCATTCGCTCGAGACAGAGCCTGAGCTCGCCATCCAGCGCGCGGTCCTCGACCACCGGGGCGAAATCTTCGCGCAGGATTTCGACCATGGCGGCAAGCGGGGCGGGCAGAGGATCGCCGCGCAGATGCACGCCCTGGAGTCCGGCGAGCAGCGCGGCGGCGGCGACCTGTTCGGTGAGTTCGAGCACGCGCAGGGCATCGCGGGCGGCGATGGTGCCCATGCTGACCTTGTCCTGGTTGTGGCACTCGGTGGAGCGCGAGAAGACGCTGGCGGGCATGGTGCCCTTGAGCGCTTCGGCGGCCCAGGCGGAGGCGCCGATCTGGACGGCCTTGAAGCCGTGATTGATCATCGCGCGCTCGGCCGGCGCGCCGGAGAGGTTGCTCGGCAGACCGTGGTTGTAGCGGGTGTCGACCAGCAGCGCCAGCTGGCGGTCGAGCAGGTCGGCGACATTGGCGGTCAGTGTCTTGAGGCTGTCCATGGCGAAGGCGATGTGGCCGCCGTAGAAGTGGCCGCCATGCATCACTTCGCCCGCATCCGGGTCGATCAGCGGGTTGTCGTTGGCGCTGTTGAGCTCGATCTCGATGAAGCCGCGCAGCCAGCCGAGACTATCCGCCAGCACGCCCAGCACATGCGGTGCGCAGCGTAGCGAGTAGCGATCCTGCAGGCGTTGCTGCGGCGGCAGATTTTCCAGTTCCAGATCGGCTCTCAGCCACGCGGCGACACGGGATTGGCCGGGGTGTGGCTTGGCCGCGAATAACCGCGCCTCGAAATGATTGGGGTTGCCACGCAGGGCGGTGACGTTGAGTGCGGTGATGCGGGTGGCGAGTTTTAAAAGATACTCGGCGCGACCGAAGGCCTGACAGGCCAGCGCGGTCATCACCGCGGTGCCGTTCATCAATGCCAGCGCTTCCTTGGGCCGTAACGTCAGCGGTTCCCAGCCCAGCTCGGCATGCGCTTCGGCCGCGGTTCGCACTTCACCTTGCCAGATCACCTCGCGTTCGCCGCACAGCATCGCCGCCACGTAGGAGAGCGGCGTCAGATCGCCGCTGGCGCCGACCGAGCCCTCTTCGGGAATTCTGGGCAGCAGGTCTTCCCGCAGGCAGGCCTGCAGCCGTTCGAGCAGCGCGAAGCGCACGCCGGAGACGCCCAGACACAGCGATTGCAACCGCGCAGCGAGCACGGCGCGGGCCGCCTCGGGTTCGAGAAAGCGACCCAGCCCGCAGCCGTGGAACGTGTAGAGCTGACGCGGCAGCGCCTCGACCTGGGAGAGCGGAATCGCGGTGACGCAGGAGTCGCCGTAGCCGGTAGTGATGCCATAGATCTGCCCCTCGCGGTCCAGCAGGCCGTCGACCACCGACGCACCCCGATCGATCCGAGCGCGCCATTGCGGGTCGGCATCCAGTGTCGGTTTGGCGCGGCGTTCGCTCAGCGCGATGACGGATTCGATGGATAGCGGCGTGGGGCCGAAGGTGACAGGTGGGGTGTTCGGGGGCATGCAACGGCGTCCGGTTGGGTTCGGGAAACGCCGAGTGTAGCCGCGGGCGATGCCACGCGGCCAGCGGAGGCGGCCAGGCGCCTCTTTTCGATAGGCTTATTCGGGGCGGGTGGCGGTATAGAAGAAACGGACAGAAGGTTCGCCGTCGATCAGCGGCGCGGTGCCTTCCTTGAACGGCGGGTAGTGCGGCATCTGCATGTGATGCTCGAAGGCAGCTCGATCACGATAGACTTCGTGAAGCACGACCATGTCTTCGCTACCTTCCGGCGTCAGCACGTCGAACGCCAGACAGCCTTCTTCGTTGCTCAGCGATTCACTGGCGTCGTTGTGCGCCAGCGCGAGAAAGGCCGGCACCTGGCCCGGCTTGATCTGAAATTCGGCAATGACCACGAAGTGAGTGGAATCGGCCATGATGATCTCCTTATCGGGGGGTAAGAAAGGGGTCGCTTCGAGCGCCTGACGATATTGATGCCGCCAGGCCGCTTTCCCTGCTATCAGCCTACTTGCGACTGGGGTACTTGCGATCAGCGTACTTATGATCAGTGTACTTGCGATCAGTGTACTTGCGATCAGTGTACGCGCGGCGCCTCGCCCATGCCGAGACGTTCCTGGAATTCGGCAACGGCGCTCTTGAGGAGTTCCAGCAGCCCGGGAATCAGCGCCACGCCCTGATCCGGCCCCTCGACGAACTGCTCCACGCTGACGTGCACGGCTTCGTTATGCACCACCAGCTTGGCGGCTTTCAGCGTGTTCATCACATCGTTGGCGGTTTCCAGCAGCAGCAGGCGGTTGGCGGCGTCCGCAGCCTGCCACACGCCGGGCAGCATCAACTGAAAGAAAGCCGGCTCGTCGGTGGCGACGACCAGCACGAACTCGAGGTGATCCTGGCGAATGCGCGCGGCCTGGGCATCCATCGCCTCGATGTCGATCTCCATGGCGCGCAGCTGTTCGATGTATTGCTCGAGCGGGCTGGGGGAGTCTGATGGGGTGTTGGGCTGCATGAAGGCACTCCGGACAGGAATCATGACGAAGACGCGGTGGCGCCGATGACCTTCATTGTAAGGCAGGGCGTCCCGGCGGTCAGGTTTACGCTGTCGGATGCAGTACGGTGGCACCCAACGCCTTGAACCTGTCGATACGCGCATCGGTGGCGTCGGTAATCAGCGTCCAGTGCGGAGGGAAGGCGGTCCAGTGCTGCTGGCTGGCCCGGCCCAGCTTGGTGGCGTCCGCCATGATGTAGACTTCGGCGGCACGCGCGATCATCGCCTCCTTGAGCCACGCCTGTTCCGGGCTTGCTTCGCACAGCCCCAGTTCGGTGACGCCATCGGCGCTGAGGAACAGCCGGTCCACCGTCAGCCGGGCCAGCGCCGCATGCGCCAACGGCCCGTAGACGGTCATGCTGGAGGCGCGCAGATCGCCGCCGAGCACGGTCGTGTGACCCTCCGGCAGCTGCGTGAGACAAGGCAGCGCCGCCATGTTGTTGGTCACCACGTGGAGGCCGCGACGCTCGTTGAGTCGGGCCGCCAGCGCGGCGGTAGTGGTGCCGCCGTCCAGCAGCACGGTGTCGTTGTCTTCGACACAGCCCAGCGCGCAATCGGCCAGCCGGGCCTTGACGTCACCCTGACGCGTACGCCGCTGTTCCAGGGTCAGCTCGGGTTCGCGATGGCCGATATGGGCCGCGGCGCCCCCGTAGGTTCGAACCAGCAGGCCCTGATCCGACAGCGCGCCGAGGTCGCGCCGTGCGGTTGCCTCGGAGATGGTGAAATGCTGGCAGAGCGCCTCGATGCTGGTGATGCCCGAGAGCACAGCATCCAGCATCGCCTGGCGACGTTTGGCGACTTTCATGGTGATTCCTTGAGGCCGACCAATCTCATTTTCCGAGTGACGTATGGTAACGCGCCGCCACGATATCGGAGAGCTCGGGCACGTATTTTTCGCCGTCGCCCTGGGATTCAGCGCTGGCGTAGAGATCGCGAACGGCCTTGGCGACACCGGCATCGACGTTCATCGCCTCGGCCAGCGACGCGAGGTAGCGGGTGTCCTTGTGAGCGTTGGCCAGAGTGAAGCGATGGGCATTGCGATCGCGCTCAAGCACGTACTGAAAGAAGGTCTGATAGAAGCCGCTGTCCATGCGCGAGCCGCGAATGACACTGTCGAAAGTCTGCGGCGTGATGCCGGCCTTGGCGCCAATGGTCAACGCTTCGGCGAAGATCGCCCCGTAGCCCATGGCCAGGAAGTTGTTGAGCAGCTTCATGGTATGGCCGGCACCCACTGGGCCCACGTGCATGATCCTGGCAGCCCAGGTCTCCATCACCGGGCGCACGCGCTCGAGAGTGGCGTCGTCGGCACCCACGATCGCCTGCAGTTCACCGGTCTCGGCCTGGGCCGGCGTACCGCCCAGCGGCGCGTCGATCAGCGTGATCCCGTCCTCGCTCAGCGAGGCGGCCAGTTCGCGGGTCAGCGTGGGTTCGGAGGTCGAGCAGTCGACGATCACCAGGCCTTCGCGGCCGGCGTTTCTGGCCCCGGCCCGGATCCCTTCATCGCCGTCGATCAGCGCCTTGACCTGTGGCGCGCCGGTCACGCAGAGAAAGACGATATCGCACTCGGCTCCCAGCGCTGCGGCATTGCTGGCCTCTTCGGCGCCCCAGGCAACCAGATCGTCGATGGGTTGGCGGTTGCGATGGGCCAGTACCTTGAGCGGATGGCCCGCCTTCAGAATGTTGGCGGCCATACCGGCCCCCATGAATCCCAGTCCTGCAAAACCGATGGTGGGCATCTCTCTCTCCTCAGCGGTGACAGTCATGAATGCGATGAAGGGTGTCAGCGATCATGCCGATCGAGCGGTCTGGCGGCTAGCCAGCTCGACCGCCTGGCGCAGCGCCTCGATCAGACTGCGATCGTCGGCGATGCCCTTGCCGGCAATATCGAAGGCGGTACCGTGGTCGACCGAGGTGCGCACCACCGGCAGACCGACGGTGACGTTGACGCCCGCTTCGAGCCCCATCACCTTGACCGGGCCGTGGCCCTGATCGTGATACATCGCCACCACGCAGTCGAAATCGCCACGACCGGCACGGAAGAACAGCGTATCGGCGGGCAGCGGTCCCTCGACGTTCCAGCCCCGCTGGCGGAGCGCCTCGATCGCCGGCACGATCTTCTCCTCCTCCTCACCATAGCCGAACAATCCGTTCTCGCCGGCATGAGGGTTGATGCCGCAAACGGCAATGCGCGGATCGGTCTGCCCGGCGCGGGCCAGCGTTTCGTGGGCGCGCTCGATGGTGCGGGTGACCAGTCCCGGCTCGATCCGGGCGATGGCGTCGATGATGCCGATATGGGTGGTGACGTGGATCACCTTCATCTTCGGTGTCACCAGCATCATCGAGACTTCCTCGGTGCCAGTGAGATGCGCCAGCAATTCGGTGTGGCCCGGGAACAGGTGGCCGCCGGCATGCAGCGCTTCCTTGTTGAGCGGTGCGGTACAGATCGCATCGAGCTCGCCAGCTTCGATCAGTTCCACGGTCTTGGCGATGTACTGATAGGCGGCATCGCCGGCGATCGGCGAGACCTTGCCCCAGGGCAGATCGGCGGGAATCAGGCCGAGGTCGATGCACTCGAGCGTGCCGCGCTCGAATCGCGCCTGGGCGGGCGCGTCGACGACATGCAGCTCGAGGGTCGAACCGACGATCTCCATGGCCTGACGCAGGCGACCGGCGTCGCCGATGACCAGCGGACGGCAGGTGTCGTGGACGGCGTCCTGGGCGAGCGCCTTGACGATGATTTCCGGGCCGACGCCGGCGGCGTCTCCCATGGTGATACCGATGATGGGGCGATCGCTCATGTTCGTATCCTCTGCTGAGTCTTGAAAGTGGGTGACGGATTCACTGTGGGTGGCGACTGTCCCGTGGGTAGCGGATCCCGCGTCGTGCCAGACCCGCTGTAAGGCTTCGGCATCGCCGAAGCCGCCGGCCTTGGTGATCACCTCCAGGGGCCGCTCGCCATGGCGGGTCACCAGCCGGGCCATGCCGGTGTCGGGGGCGTCGATCAGCGTCAATCGGGTGATGTCCGCGGCCATCAATATGGCCCGTGCGGTGGCGCCACCCGTGGCGATCAGGCGGTCGACCGCGGCCAGATGCGGGGCGAGCATCACGCCGAGTTCGGCGCTGAGACGCGGTCCATCCGCGGCGTTGCGATCCTCGTTCTGGGCCAGACGAACCATGACGTCGTTGCCCGTCTGCAGCGTCTCCCCGATACGGTGAGAGAGACGCTGGGGGATCGACGCCAGCGCGGGCGACGACGAGGTCTCTTCCGTCTCGCCGAACAGCTCGGCCGGGGTGATCTCCACGACCGCGAGGTCGGGGTTGGCGGCCACCAGCGCGTCGGCCTGAACGTGCGAGATACCGCTCATGCTGCCGATCACGATCAACGTCGGGCGTCGACGCGGGGCGCGGGCGGAAGGGGTTTCGGCCGTCGAAGCGGTAAGACCCAGCGCATCCGGCAGCACCAGGCCCAGCCCGGCCGAACCGACCCAGAACACGCCGTCGAGCGTCGCGGATAGCGCTGCCAGCCGACGCAGGTCGGCATCCGTCAGGGCGTCGCAGATCACGGCCTCGACACCTTCCTGCTGATACTGCCGCAGCAGGTTCGAGACCACCGAATCCGTTTCATAGAGCGTTGCCAGGTCGAGGTGACGCGTGGTCAGCGCCGCGCCTTCCAGCATCTCGACCAGATCGGCGCGGCCGCGGATGCCTTCGTTGGTCCAGACCTCGGTCTCCTCGACCGGGCGTTCGTGTAGCCACTGGCGGCCGGCCCGGGTGGTGCGTCCGGTGGCCGGGTAAGCCGGGGCGACGATGGCCATGCCGGCGCTTGGCACCAGACTCGCGATCTCGGCGGCGACGTTGCCGCGCAGGGTCGAATCGATCTTCTTGAACAGATAGCGATAGCGCCCCTGCCACTGATTCAGGCAGTCGCGATGCCGCTCTTCCGCCTGCTGTGGGGAGCAGGCTCGCGAGTCGAGATCGATGGCGACGGCATTGGCGCTGGCACCGACCCTTCCCGAAGCGGAGAGCATGACTTGCGTCGAGAGCCCTTGTCGGGTGCAGCCAATCGCCGAATCGGCGGTGCCGGTCAGATCGTCGGCCAGAATGAGCAGGGATGTCTGATCGGCCATCGAGGGTGGATTTGCCGGGTACGAAGCAGGCGCTATCGTCATGGTTATGATTGAACCGATTAAATATTTCCGTATAAATTGATCGATTCGATCATAAATGGCAAGTCGACGAAGGTGGAACACGACCCGCCATGAGCCTGAACACGCGTGGCCACCAACCGGAAAACGAGGCCGAATTCAGTTCCACTGACTCAGACAGTGACTCGGTCAGTGAGTCAGAAAGTGTTTGGGCTGGTGATTCGGCCCGCGATTCGTCCAGGTCAGGGTTTCAGCGCCGGACTGCCAGAATCGCCACGCAGGGCATAGGCTTCCAGCACGCGGGCATGGACATCGGCGAGAGGGTGGTCGTTCTCGAGGGCAAGGCGATGGATATCATCGTATTCCGGTGCCACCCGGATATCGCGGCCGTCGAGGCTGCCGATCTTGACCCTGACCTCGCCCCACTCGGTTTCGACGACTTCGATTCGGCGATCCAGAATTCGCCGGCTGGATTCATGACGGCGCACGCCGAAGGTCGAGGTGTGTAGAAGCAAGAGTCGCTCCTGGGCGTCCGCCCGCGGCCACGGTGCCAATACCGTGATCAACGTTCCGGGGCGAGATTTCTTCATCGTGACCGGGGTGTAGAACACATCGAGGGCCCCGGCTTCCAGCAGCAAGCCCATCAGGTGGCCCAGTTGCTCGCCGGTGACATCGTCGAGCTGGCACTCCAAGACGGCGATCGACTCTCGCGGTTCGTAGTCGTGGGCGGTCGTGGACGATCTCTCGGCCTCGAACAGAACACTGCGCAGCACGTTGGGATGGGCCGAGTCGCGATTGCCGGCGCCGTAGCCGATCCGCAGCGGTCTCCCGGCCGGCAATCCGCCGAAGCGCTCGACCAGCACGCCGAGAAACGCGGCGCCAGTGGGCGTGGTCAGTTCGCCCGGCGCATCGAAATCCGACAGCGGCACCCCCTTGAGCAGCTCCAGAGTGGCCGGCGCGGGAATCGGAAAGCGGCCATGAGCGATATCGATGATGCCGTATCCCACCGGCACCGGCGAGGCGCTGATCCGATCGATATCGAGCAGCTCGAGCGCCAGGCAGACGCCGAGGATGTCGATGATCGAGTCCATCGCCCCCACTTCGTGCAGGTGGACCTCGCCGGGATCGATGCCGTGGATTCGCCCCTCGGCCTCGGCAATCGCGGTGAAGAGCGCCGTCGCCCGATGTCTGGCCCGGTTCGGGAGGTCGGCGGCCGCGATCATCGTCAGAATATCGCCGGCACGGCGATGACCATGACCATGGGCGTGCTCGTGCTCGTGCTCGTGCTCGTGATTGTCGTGATCGTGGTCGTGGTCGTGGTCGTGATTGTGGTCGGCGTCGTGATGATCGTGATGGGAATGATCGTCGTGAGGAGAGCCGTGAACATGTCCATGCGGATCGGCGATGTCGAGATCGATCGTCAGCAGGCGGGCCCGAATCCCGCAGCGATCCACCGGTCGGGTATCGAGTTCGAACGGATCGATCGGCAGCCGACGTAACGCGGTGGCGATCTGGTCCAGATCGGCACCCAGATCCACCAGCGCCGCCAGCAGCATGTCGCCGGCGATGCCGAAGGTGCAGTCGATATGAAGCGTCTTCATGAGCTACGTGGCCCTGGTTGAGGCGGATTCGGCGGGTTCCTCGGCGGCGGCTGGCGAACTCTCGAAGCTGGCGGGTCGCGGATCGGGGCCTCGCTCGAGCAGCGAGAGAATGCTGGCCGCCTGCCAGGCGGCGCCGAAGCCGTTGTCGATATTGACCACGCTCATGCCGGTGGCGCATGCCGACAGCATGCCGAGCAGAGCGGTGACGCCCTGCAGGCTGGCGCCGTAACCCACCGAGGTGGGTACCGCGATCACCGGATTGCGCACCAGCCCGGTGATCACGCTGGGCAGCGCGCCTTCCATGCCGGCAATCACGATCAGCACGTCGGCTCGGGTCAACGCTTCGCGATGCGCCAGCAGGCGATCGATGCCGGCGACGCCGACGTCGTTGAGCCGGGCGACGTTGACGCCCAGCCATTCGAGGGTGCCCGCCGCTTCCTCGGCCACGGGCAGGTCCGAGGTGCCGGCGCAGATCACTGCCACGGTGCCGGGGAGACGCTTCGGCGAGGCACCCCACGAAAGCAGCCGGCTGATCGGATCGTAGTGCCCGTGGGGATGATCCTGAAGCACGCGTTCGGCGCGCTCGGCATCGAGTCGGGTGACCAGCGCTCGCCGGTGACGATCGATCAGGCGGGCGACGATGGCGCTGATCTGATCGGCCTGCTTGCCCTCGCCGAACACGACTTCGGGAACGCCGTTGCGAGCTTCGCGAGCGTGATCGACGCGGGCGAACCCGAGATCGGAAATGGGTCGGTCTGGGCGTTCGGTCATGTCATATCCTGTCGAGCCGAATTCAAGGCAGCAGTCGATTCATGCTGCCGCTGCGGTAGCCGGCCAGATCCAGCGTCACCCAGGCGTAACCCAGCGCCGTGAGTTCCGCGACCAGCCGGTCGTGATGTTCGAGCACCGTCGCCATGTCCTGGGGTTCGACTTCGATCCGCGCCAGTTCGCCATGATGGCGCACGCGGAGCTGGCCGATGTTCAGGGCTCTGACGCGGCGCTCGGCTTCGGCGATCCGCTCGAGCTTCTCCAGCGTGATGCGCTCGCCGTAGGCGACCCGCGATGACAGACACGCCAGCGAGGGCTTGTTCCAGGTCGGCAGCCCCATGGCCTGGGAGAGTTCGCGGATCTCGGCCTTGTACAGGCCGACTTCATGCAGCGGTCCGCGGACGCCATACTCGCGGGCCGCCTGGGTGCCGGGGCGATGCTCGCCGTCGTCGTCGGCGATCAGGCCGAAGACGATATTATGGAATCCGGCGTCGACCATGATCGGCGCCAGGTGGGTGAACAGGCCGGATTTGCAGTAGTAGCAGCGATTGGCGTCGTTCTCGGCGTAACCGGGAATGGCGATCTCCGAGGTCTCGATGACGCGGTGCGGCGCCTCCAGACGCCGGGCCAGTTCGCGGGCGGCATCGAGTTCCTCGAACGGATAGGATTCCGAATCGGCGGTGACCGCCAGCACGCGTTCCCGGCCCAGCGTCTCCAGCGCGATGGCCAGCAGGAAGGTGCTGTCGACGCCACCGGAGAACGCCACCACGACATCGCCCATCTCGCGAAGCACGTGACGCAGGCGTTCCAGCTTGGCCTCGAGTTCGGCGCCCTGGGCCACGTCGGCGGTCAGCGACACGCCAGACGGACGCGACGGCGCCGCTGCTTCCACGCTCAAGGCATCGATTCGTTCGGTTCGAGCCATCGAAGTCATGGGTTCTCTCCCGTCGTGTGTACGTCGATCGGCGGCTCAGTCATCGACATAAGGCACGGTCAACGGGCCCAGCGGCATCACGGCGATGGTCATCTCGTCACCATAGCGTGCCTTCAACGACTGCAGCGCCTCGGCGATGTCGTGCACCGGCTGCATCAGTGCGGCGCGCGCCTGGGTGTCGCTCAGCGTCGAGTAGAGCATCACATCGGCCCAGCTCTGGATGACAGCCTGCTTCTGCACCTGCCACTGATCGAGCATGGCGAATTCGGGATCCTCGATCATCTCGAGCAGCGCCTGGGGCGAATCGGCCATGGCCAGAATCTCGGCGAACTTGCCGTGATCGGGAATGCCGTCCGAGCACTCGCAGGCCATCAGGATCGTGCCGCCGCGCTTGACGATCTTGTGCGCGGCACTCATGCCCTTGACCGCCTGATAGAGATTCTGGTCGAGCGGATAGCCGGAATTGCCGGTGATCACCACGTCGAAGCGCCGATCGGCTTTCACCATCGCGTGCTCGAGTTCATGTTCGCAACCCTGACGGTGCGCCTCGGTCAGGTCGCCGGCAAACACCCGGGTAATCGCCTTGTCGCGATTGAGGGTGACGTTGAGCATGAAATGCGGCGGGCATAGCGCGTTGATCTCGCGGGTCATCGCCTGCAGCGGATTGTCGGCCATGTTGCCCCAGGTCGAACGCGGATCGCCGATCATGCGGGCGTTATGGAACGTCATGATCGTTTCGAGCCCGGCGATACCCGGCATCACGCCCTTGGGCCCGCCGGAGAAACCGGCGAAGAAGTGCGGTTCGATGAAACCGGTCACGATACGAAAGTCGGCCTCGACCCAGCGCCGGTTGAGCCACGAGGGGCAGCCGAAGCTGTTGTCGCCGACGTTGACCAGTTCGTCGTAGTTGTCGCAGTGGTTGTTGATGATCTCGATGTGATCCACCACCCAGTCGCCCAGCATGCCGCGGAGCTCCTCGACCGTCTGGTCGCGGTGGGTGCCGGTGCCGTTGATGATGACGAAATTCTCGTGCGGCACGTGATCGAGCGTTTCGATCAGCAGCGGTACCAGCAGATGATTGGGCGTCGGGCGGGTGATGTCGCTGATCACGATGGCGACGCGATCGCTGGCCTTGACCATCTCCTTGAGCGGCGGGGTACCGATCGGCGAAGAGAGTGCTTCGCGAACGCCGGCTTCGGGATTCTCCATCCCATGCTGCGTCGTCGGTTCGACGACGAATGTGTCGTCCGGCAGGTCGAGTGCCAGCTCACCCTTGCCGTAGAGCAGAGAGATTTTCATGAAGGCTCCAGGATGGCGGCGCTTGCGCGCCGCCGGATGATGTCATTCGTCTCAGCATGCCACGATACGGCAGCGGCGTCGCTCAACCGTCGCGGGCGACACCGAGATCCTCGTCGACACGGGATTGCGGCTCGTCCTCGAGGGTGCCTTCGATGCCGCGTCTCTTCTGCCAGCGATCGACCAGCATCACGGCGATCGGCCCCAGAATGGCGGTCGTCAGCGTGGCGATCGATATCTGCGACGTCGCGATGTTGACCAGGTCGTGATAACTCTGCGCTTCGGCCGCGCTCATCATCCCCGAATTGGCGGCAACGGCTGCCGCGGCGGCGATGGCAGCCGGCGTGCCTGCGGCGTTGCCCGCTGTGGTCGCTTCGGAAACCGGCGCGATGACGCTGGGTTCGCGGAACAGCCGGAAGACCAGAATGCCGACGCCGCCGGTGAGTACGGTAGTCATGACGCCCAGCAGCAGGCCGGCACCCACCACCTCGGGATTGAAGAACGCCGCCAGGTTCATGTTCGCGCCCAGCGCAAAGGCGAAGAACGGCACCGGCAGAATTTCGCCGGGCTTGAGGAAGGCGCGAATATCGCGGTCGATATTGCCCAGCAGCATGCCCAGCGCTATCGGCAACAGCACCGCAATGAAAGCGATCACCGGGAACTGGGAACCCAGCAGGCCCAGCGACATCAGGGTGAAGAACGGACCATCGTTGAGCGACAGGATCGCCACCGCGCCGGTATCGGAGCGGTTGCCGTACTGGCTGGTGAGTGCCGCGTACATGCCGCCGTTGCCGTTGGTCATGGCGGCGATGATCGCTACCGTCGAAAGACCCAGCAGGCCATCGATCGGGTCGAACATCAGCCCCAGCCCCACGCCCACCGCCAGACCGGTCAGGTATTTGGCTGTGACCAGCAGGGCGCCTTTCTTGAGCGCCTTGCCGCCCACGCGCAGGTTCATCTGGCTACCGGAGCAGAACAGGAACAGCGCGATCAGCACCAGCGCCCCATCCTTGAACAGCTCCTGGGAGAAGCCGCCGATGCGCAGGAATTCGTACTGGCCGCTATCGGTCTGCCCGGCACCCAGCCACTGCAGAATGGCGGTGATCCAGGAGAGATGGAGCTGATCGATGGTGTTGAGCGCGGCACCGAAAATGAGGGGGACCACCATCAGGCCCCCGGGGACCTTCTGGATCGTGGCGAGCAGTTTCATGGAGTTGGCTCCCGTGCGCCATGCGTGGCGAGTGGTTCACTAGCGGTTAGTGATCGAAACGATTGCTAATTTGATCGAATCGATCATTTTTCACAATTCCACTAAAGGCGTAGATGAAAGAATTCCTCCGGCCTCAACCGGATGATGCGGCTGGCTATTGGAATGACGCTCCCGGGGCGTTTCTTCGGTCGCGCGATCTGAGTAACATGCCGGCCATGCTCAAATCCTCCTCGGACAGCGCTGTCCCCCGGCTTCGCCCCTATCAGAACCAGGCCGTCGATAATGTCATCGCGCACTTCCGGGGCAGTGACGATCCGGCCGTGGTGGTGTTGCCCACCGGCAGTGGCAAATCGCTGGTCATCGCGGAGCTGGCGCGGCGGGCCCGTGGCCGGGTGCTGGTGCTGGCCCACGTGCGCGAGCTGGTCGAGCAGAATCACGCCAAGTATCTCGCCTACGGGCTCGAAGCGGATATCTTCAGCGCCGGCCTGGGCCGCAAGGAGAGCGGGCGCCAGGTGGTGTTCGGTTCGGTGCAGTCGGTGGTCAACGGTCTGGATGATTTCGCCACCGGCGAGTTCACACTGCTGGTGATCGACGAGTGCCATCGCGTCTCTCTCGCCCGCGATAGCGGGGACGAGTGCCAGAAGGCAGCGTCGGGAAAAGCGGGCCAGCGGGCTGTCTCCACCTACGAGAAGGTGATCGCGCGGCTTCGCGAGGCGCGGCCCAACCTCAAGGTGCTGGGGCTCACGGCAACGCCGTATCGGCTTGGCGAGGGCTTTCTCTATCACCGCCACTACCACGGCATGGTGAAAGGGCCGGAGAACACGTTCTTTCGCGACTGCGTATTCGAGCAGCCGCTGCGCGTGATGGTGCGTCAGGGGTATCTCGCCGAACCCAGGCGCATCGACGGCGCCATGGCCTTCTACGACTTCTCGCGCCTGACCCCACAGCGCAACGGCCAGTTTGCCGAGCGCGATCTCAACGGCGTGGTTCAGGGCAATCGTGCCACGCCGCAGATCATTCATGACGTGATCCAGCGCGCCCACGATCGTCAGGGCGTGATGATCTTCGCGGCCACCGTGGCGCACGCCGAAGAGGTGCGGGAGCTGCTGCCCGCGACCGAGAGTGCGCTGATTACCGGAGCGACGCCGGGCCCGGAGCGAGAGCGACTGATCGCGGCGTTCAAGGCCCGCGAGCTCAAGTATCTGGTCAACGTGGCGGTATTGACGACCGGTTTCGACGCGCCGCACGTGGATGTGATCGCCATTCTGCGCCCGACCGAATCCGTGGGGCTCTATCAGCAGATCGTCGGGCGCGGTTTGCGGCTCTCGCCAGGCAAGACCGACTGCCTGATTCTCGACTACGCCGGCAACCCGTGGGAGCTCTATGCGCCGGAGATCGCCCAGGCGCGTCCGGACGGCGAGAGCGAGCCGGTACAGGTCGAATGCCCCGAATGCGGCTTCGCCAACACTTTCTGGGGCAAGCGTGACGGCGACTTCGTGATCGAGCATCACGGTCGACGCTGTCAGGGGCTTCTTTTCACACGCGGCCAAAGCCCCGCGCTCTCTATACGCGGCCAAAGCCCCGCGAAAAGCGGAAGGTCAAACCCGGGGAAGGAGGTCGATGCTGGCGCGGGGTCGGGCGCCGTGGAGAGTCGACATCAATGCACGTTCCGTTTTCGTTTCAAGGTGTGCGAGCAGTGCGGCGGCGAGAACGATATCGCCGCACGCTCCTGCGGGCACTGCGGCGAGCGCCTGGTCGATCCCGACGACAAGCTGCGAGATGCGCTCAAGTTGCGTCATGCCAGGGTGTTGCGGGTCAGCGGCATGCAGCTTGAGGCAACCACCAACGGCCGCGGCGTACCGCGGCTCAAGGTGACCTACCATGACGAGGATGGCGAGACGCTGGACGAGTGGTTCGGGCTGGAAACACCGGCCCAGCAGCATGTGTTCGAGCGGGTCTTCCTGCGCCACCATCTGCGCGCGCCGGCCAGCGGCTGGCGGCCGCAATCCGCCGAGCAGGCAGCGGCGGAGGCGTATCGATTACGCGCGCCGGATTTCGTCATCGGCCGCAAGAGCGGTCGCCACTGGCGGGTCGACGAGAAACTTTTCGACTATGTCGGACGCTATCGCAAGGCGGATGGCGCCGGCATCGACGGTTAAAAGTTTACTTGCTAAGTAAATTCTTGGGATAAACCGCGACGATTGGCTAATATGGAGAAGCGCTCATCCGAGCGTGATCGACAATCGACCTCAGGAGCTCCCCATGAGCTGGACGACCCCGGAAGTGAAGGAAATCTGCGTCGGTATGGAAATCAACGACTACATGCCCGCTGAATTTTGAGCCATCAGCAAGACACGCGCGGCGGTGCTGCTCTGCAGCTGCGCGTACTCGGGGCGGCCGCCGGTGGCGGCTCGCCTCAGTGGAACTGCCGCTGCGACGTGTGCCGTCTGGTCTGGGAAGGCGATCCGCGCGTGACGCCGCGAACCCAATCCTCGATTGCCGTCAGCGTTGACGGTCAGAACTGGGCGCTGATCAACTGCGCGCCCGATATTCTCAAACAGATTCAACAGACGCCGGCACTGCATCCGCGCGAGGGCCGACGACATACGCCGATCGCCAGCGTGCTGCTGACCAATGCCGACGTCGATCATATCGGCGGGCTGCTCAATCTCCGCGAAAGCTCGCCGTTTCGGCTGCTGGCGACGCCGATGATCCAGGATGTGCTGCGTGGCAGCCCGATCTTCGATGTGCTGAACCTCGATTACGTCAGTCGCGAATCGATCGCCCTGGATCAACCCTTCACGCTGCTAGACGGCCTGCAGGCTCGGCTGTTCGCGGTGCCGGGCAAGACCGCACTCTTTCTGGAGGGCGATCAAGTCGAGATTGGTGTCGAAGGCGAGAGCACCGTCGGCGTCGAACTGATCAGCGGCGACAGGCGCGCCTACTATATTCCCGGCTGCGCCGCGATGACGCCGACACTCGCGGCGCGTCTCGACGGTGCCGATCTGCTGCTGTTCGACGGCACCCTGTGGCGCGACGATGAAATGGTGCGCGCGGGCGTCGGTCACAAGACCGGAAACCGCATGGGCCATATGTCGATGTCCGGCGCCGAGGGCAGTATCGCAGCGCTGGCGGAACTCTCGCTGGGCAAGCGCGTCTTCATCCATATCAACAACACCAATCCGGTGTTGATCGCGGATTCCTCCGAGCGTCAGGCGGCCGAGCGCGCCGGCTGGGAGATCGCCCATGACGGCATGGAGCTCTCTTGCTGAATTTCGAAAACCATCCTGACCTCGTCGAGCCGTTGAGCATGGAGGCGTTGGAAGCCCGGCTGCGCGAGGTCGGCGAGACCCGCTACCATCATCGTCATCCGTTCCAGTTGATGCTCCAGAACGGTGAGCTCGACAAGCGTCAGGTCCAGGCCTGGGCGCTCAACCGCTACTACTATCAGGCGATGATCCCGATCAAGGACGCCTCGCTGATGGCGAGGCTCGACGATCCCGATCTGCGCCGAACCTGGCGTTCGCGGCTGGTTGACCATGACGGCGAAGCCGCGGGCGAGGGCGGCATCGAGCGCTGGCTCAAGCTGACCGACGGCCTGGATCTGCCCCGTGAACTGGTCGTTTCGACCCGCGGCATCCTGCCGTCGACGCGTTTTGCCGTCGAAGCCTACACTCACTTCGTGCGCGATCGGACGCTACTCGAGGCGATCGCCTCGTCGCTGACCGAGCTGTTCTCGCCGATGGTGATCGGCCAGCGCGTGCGCGGCATGCTCGAACACTACGATTTTGTCTCCCGCGAGACGCTCTCCTACTTCGAGCCGCGGCTGACCCAGGCGCCGCGGGATGCCGAGATGGCGCTCGACTACGTCAAGCGCCACGCCAAGCGCGCCGACCAGCAGCAGGCGGTGATCGACGCGCTTCGCTTCAAGTGCAGCGTGCTGTGGGCGATGCTCGATGCGCTGCAGCACGCCTATGTCGGTTCCGGCTCGAATCCAGCGGGCCAGGTGCCGCCGGGCGCCTGGGGCAGTGGCGTCGAAGGGCAGGAGATCGAAGGTGACGGCCTGGGTGGCCGAGGGAGAATTGCCCGATGAATGTCGACGCCCCTACTAACAACGACACCGGCGGCGTGCCGACGCTCCACGAGCACGACGTGGTCAAGATTCCGCGCGGCGTGCGGCTGCGCGAGGACAAGGCCCGCGGCGGCTGGGTGCTGCTGGCGCCGGAACGGGTGTTCCAGCTCGATCCCATCGCTCAGCAGGTGCTCACCCGCGTCGATGGCGAGCGTGATATCGCCGCCATCGTCGACGATCTGGCCGAAACCTTCGCGGCGCCCCGCGAGCGCATACTCGTCGACGTGCGGGCGATGCTCGCCGATCTGATCACCAAGAACGTCCTGGAAGTGGCATGAATACCCAGCCGGAAGCGCGACAGTCGCCCTCGATGCAGCCACCCCCCATCGGCATGTTGGCGGAATTGACCCACCGCTGCCCGCTGCAATGCCCTTATTGCTCCAACCCGGTCGAATTGACCCGCAAGCGTGAGGAGCTCGATACCGAGACCTGGCAGCGGGTCTTTGCCGAGGCGGCCGAGCTCGGCGTGTTGCAGGTGCATCTTTCCGGTGGCGAGCCGGCATTGCGCCAGGATCTCGAAGCGCTGGTGGCGAGCTGCGCCGAGCACGGCCTCTACTCCAATCTGATCACCGCCGGCGTCAATATCAGCCGGGCGCGGCTCGAAGCGCTGGCGGATGCCGGGCTCGATCACGTCCAGCTCTCGGTGCAGGGTGCGACCGCGGAGGTCAACGATCATATCGCCAACCTGCCCGGCGCCTTCGACAAGAAGCTCGCCTTCGCTGCCGAGGTGACCGACGTCGGGCTGCCGTTGACGCTCAACAGCGTGATCCATCGCGCCAACCTGCATCAGATTCCCGATCTGGTCGAACTGGCGCTGCAACTCGGCGCGCGGCGTCTCGAGATCGCTCACGCGCAGTATTACGGCTGGGCGCTTCAGAACCGTGGTGCGCTGATGCCGCCGCGGGAGCAGGTGATGGAAGCGCTCGATCTGGTGGAAGCAGCTCGCGAGCGACTGAAGGGCAAGCTCGTCATCGACGCCGTGGTGCCGGATTACTACGCCCGTCTGCCCAAACCGTGCATGAACGGCTGGGGCCGTCAGTCGCTCAACGTCACGCCCGCGGGCAAGGTGTTGCCGTGCCACGCCGCCGAGACCATTCCCGGACTCGAGTTCTGGAACGTGGGCGAACACGCCCTGGGCGACATCTGGCAGAACAATCCCGCGTTCAACGCCTACCGCGGCACCGACTGGATGCCGGAGACCTGCCAGAGCTGCGATCGGCGCGAGATCGACTGGGGCGGCTGCCGCTGCCAGGCCTTGATGCTGACCGGCGATGCCGCCCAGATGGACCCGGTCTGCGAGTTCTCGCCCTATCACGACGAGATCCAGACGCTGGCGGTCATCGATTCGAGCCGAGACGGCGAATTTACCTATCGCCGATTTGCGCGCCAGCCTGCCTGAGAGCCAACGATGGCGGCGAGACCTCCGCCGGCCGGCCGATGTCGTGTCGATAGGCCAGCGTCGCCTGCCTTGTTAGACTGCTGTCACTATTCAGCAGTGATCCGGGAGGCGGCGTGAGCGTTATCGAATCCGAACGACCCGATGCCGCCGAGGCGTCGCCTGCCGGGCAGCTGCCGCTGGAGTTCGTGGCGCGGGTCAATGGCGAAGGCCTGACCGAGCTGCCGCAGGATCTCTACATTCCGCCGGAAGCGCTCAAGGTCTTTCTCGAGACCTTCGAGGGCCCGCTCGATCTGCTGCTCTATCTGATCCGGCGCCAGAATCTCGATATCCTCGCCATCAACGTCGCCGCCATCACCCACCAGTACGTCGAGTACGTGGACCTGATGCAGGCGATGGAGATCGATCTCGCCGGCGAGTATCTGGTGATGGCCGCGATGCTCGCCGAGATCAAATCGCGTTCTCTACTGCCGCGGCCGCCCAAGGGTGATGACGAGGACGACGAGGAAGATCCGCGAGCTCAGCTGATTCGCCGGCTGCAGGAGTACGAGCAGCTCAAGCTGTCTGCCGAGGAACTCGATACCCTGCCGCGCATGGGACGCGACTGGCACCCGGCGCAGGCGGCACTGCCCGAGCTCGAGCGGCGCGTGATTCACCCGGACGTGTCGCTGAACGATCTGCTGGGCGCGCTCGGCGGCATGCTCAAACGGGCCGATCTGCGTCAGTCCCATCGGATCAGTCGTGAAGTGCTCTCGACCCGCGAGCGAATGCTCTCGATCATGGCCAAGCTGAACGCCGATCGTTTCACGCCGTTCGAGGCGCTGTTCGAGCTTTCCGAGGGGCGCGCCGGGGTCATCGTGACCTTCATGGCGATTCTCGAATTAGCGCGTGAGTCGATGATCGAAATCGTGCAGAATGCGCCGCTCTCGCCGATCCACCTGCGTGCCCGGCTGGCGCTGGAAGAGGGTATCGCGAGTGACGAGGGCGATGGCATATTCGAGGGCGATGACGAGTTAGAAGACAAGGCTGAATTGGCATTCGAGACCGCCGATGCTGCTCCAAAGAGCGGTATCGTTGGACCCGACATTCCCGACAGTGAAGGCGAGACCAAGGCATGAGCCGCCTGACCGACTCCTACATTTCTTCAGTCGTGACGCCGGCGCTGGACGAAATTCTCGAAGCGGTGCTGCTGGCCGCGGGCGAGCCGGTCTCGTTGGAGCGGCTCGAGGCGTTGTTCGATGACGGCTTGCTCGAATCCGGACAGCCACCGTCCCGCGCCGCGCTTCGCGAGTCGCTGCACAAGCTGTCCGAGCGATTGGCGGCCGGCGGTGCGCTGGAGCTCGGCGAGTCGGCCTCGGGTTATCAGCTGCGGATTCGTCAGCGCTACTCGCCCTGGGTGTCGCGGCTGTGGGATGAAAAGCCCCAGCGATACTCCCGGGCGCTGCTCGAGACGCTGGCACTGATTGCCTATCGCCAGCCGGTGACCCGCGGCGATATCGAGGAGGTGCGCGGCGTGGCCGTCAGCAGCTCGATCATGCGGACCTTGGTCGAACGCGGCTGGATTCGCGTCGTGGGTCATCGCGACGTGCCGGGGCGACCGGCGGTCTACGCCACCACCCGGTCGTTTCTCGACGATCTGGGGTTGAGTACGCTGGAGTCGTTGCCGCCGATGCATGAACTCAAGCCGCTCGAGACGTTCGAAACGTGCATGCATGAGCCGTTTGCCGATGCACCTGATGTCGATGTGCCTGACGTCGACGTATCTGGTGTCGACTTACCCGATGTTGACGTACCTGATGTCGGTGCGTCCGATGTCGATACGGCCGGCGAGACGCCATCGCTCGACGCAGAAGACGCCGCGGAAGCGGTGGGGGAACCAGAAGATACCGATTTATCGGCAACGTCGGGTGAATGTGACACAGATGAGCCCGACAATGACGAACACGCCGAGATGGCGTCCCCCGGCGAGTCGCTGAGTTTTGCCGAGCTCGAAGTGCGACTGGCCGAACGTGCCCGGAAGCGTCAGGCCGAAGAGGCGGAGTCGAACTCCTCCCCAGCGGACGACGATTCGGACACGGACACCTGAGGATCGCCACTACCGACCATGCTGCCTGACGGGCAGGCGGTCACCGGTGATTCCTCGAGCCGATGAGGCAACGAAATATCATGACCGAGATCAACACCGAAAAACTGCAGAAAGTGCTGGCCCGGGCCGGCTATGGCTCGCGCCGCGAGATGGAAACGGCGATCAGCGCCGGCCGTGTCAAGGTCAACAGCCAGGTCGCCAAGCTGGGCGATCGGGTGGGGTCGCGCGATCGTGTCGCGCTCGACGACCGCTTGATCAGCCTGCGTGCCGTGGAAGAAGTGCCGCGCCGCGTGATCATGTACAACAAGCCGGAAGGCGAGCTGTGCACGCGCAAGGATCCGGAAGGGCGGCGGACCGTGTTCGAACGCCTGCCGCGGCTGAAAGGCGAGCGCTGGATCGCGATCGGTCGCCTGGACATCAATACCAGCGGCCTGCTGCTGTTCACCACCGATGGCGAGCTGGCCAACCGGCTGATGCACCCCTCGCACCAGATCGAACGCGAATACGCGGTCCGCGTAATGGGTGAGGTCAAGCGCGAGCACGTGGTCAATATGGTCGAAGGGGTGATGCTCGAAGACGGCCCGGCGCGTTTTTCCGACGTGCAGGAGTTCGGCGGCGAAGGCATCAATAGCTGGTTCCACGTGGTGATCATGGAAGGGCGCAATCGAGAAGTGCGTCGTCTGTGGGAATCCCAGGGCCTAACCGTCAGCCGCCTGAAACGCGTTCGTTATGGCAACATCTTCCTCGACAAGCGGGCCAAGGCCGGCGAGTGGACCGAGATGACCCAGGACGAGATCGACGAGCTGTCGACGATGGCCGGGCTCGAGCCGCGCAAGGTACCGGAACTGACGCCGGACGAGAAAAATCGCTGGAGCCGCGACAAAAACAAGCGGCGCCCGGTGACGGCAATGAAGAAACCGCGCCGTCCGCGGCGTGAAGACTCCTGATTCCCGCGTCGTGACCAGCGCCTCGGGGCGGGAAAAAATACTTGC
>NZ_MSDP01000115.1:0-220 GCF_001937155.1 Salinicola sp. MH3R3-1
GCGTAGGCGGACATTTAAGTCAGGGGTGAAATCCCAGAGCTCAACTCTGGAACTGCCTTTGATACTGGGTGTCTTGAGTGTGATAGAGGTATGTGGAACTCCGAGTGTAGAGGTGAAATTCGTAGATATTCGGAAGAACACCAGTGGCGAAGGCGACATACGGGATCGTTACTGACGCTGAGGCTCGAAAGCGTGGGGAGCAAACAGGATTAGAAACCCT
>NZ_MSDP01000116.1:0-242 GCF_001937155.1 Salinicola sp. MH3R3-1
TGGGCATAAAGCGCGCGCAGGTGGTTCCTTAAGTCTGATGTGAAAGCCCACGGCTCAACCGTGGAGGGTCATTGGAAACTGGGGAACTTGAGTGCAGAAGAGAAAAGTGGAATTCCAAGTGTAGCGGTGAAATGCGTAGAGATTTGGAGGAACACCAGTGGCGAAGGCGGCTTTTTGGTCTGTAACTGACGCTGAGGCGCGAAAGCGTGGGGAGCAAACAGGATTAGAAACCCGGGTAGTCC
>NZ_MSDP01000117.1:0-513 GCF_001937155.1 Salinicola sp. MH3R3-1
TTGCCGGTGCCGACATCCGTCGCCAGGTCGTAACCGGCGATGGTGCCATCGATATCGGTCGCTGCCGGCACCTGCCCGCTGAGAGCACTGTTCTCGCCGGTGGTCTGGGTATCGGCGACGACCACCGGCGCATCGTTGGTGCCGGTGACGGTAATAGTGACCGTCTTGGGCTCGCTGACGCCGCCATCGTTGTCGGTAGCGGTGTAACTGAACGTGACCTCACGGCTCTCGCCCGCAGCCAGACTGTCGAAGTCGGTGCCGGAGACGAAGCTATAGGAACCGTCGGCATTGAACGTCAACGAACCATTGCCGGTACCGACATCCGTCGCCAGGTCGTAACCGGCGATCGTCCCATCGACATCCGTTGCTGCCGGCACTTGCCCGCTGAGAACGGAGTTCTCCTCTGTCATGTCCGTGGCGGCCTGAGCCACCGGTGCATCGTTGGTGCCGGTCACGGTGATGGTGACCGTCTTCGTTGCACTGACGCCGCCATCGTTATCGGTGGCGGTGTAG
>NZ_MSDP01000118.1:0-816 GCF_001937155.1 Salinicola sp. MH3R3-1
TCCCCGGCACCGACTTCGACGCTTTGGCTGCCGACGAAAGTCGCGACGTCACCTTCAGCTACACCGCTATCGATAACGACGGCGGCGTCAGTGCACCGAAGACGGTGACGATCACTGTCACCGGCACAAATGATGCGCCGGTTGCCGTCGCTGATACCCAAACCACCGGTGAGAACACCGCGCTGACTGGCCAGGTCCCGGCAGCGGCCGATGTCGATGGCACCATCGCCAGCTACGCGCTCGACACCAGCGTAGGTCAGGGCAACGGAACGCTGAACTTCAACGCCGACGGCAGCTACAGCTTCACGCCCGGCACCGACTTCGACGCTCTGGCCGCGGGCGAGAGCCGCGACGTGACCTTCAGCTACACCGCCACCGATAACGATGGCGGCGTCAGTGCAACGAAGACGGTCACCATCACCGTGACCGGCACCAACGATGCACCGGTGGCTCAGGCCGCCACGGACATGACAGAGGAGAACTCCGTTCTCAGCGGGCAAGTGCCGGCAGCAACGGATGTCGATGGGACGATCGCCGGTTACGACCTGGCGACGGATGTCGGTACCGGCAATGGTTCGTTGACGTTCAATGCCGACGGTTCCTATAGCTTCGTCTCCGGCACCGACTTCGACAGTCTGGCTGCGGGCGAGAGCCGTGAGGTCACGTTCAGTTACACCGCTACCGACAACGATGGCGGCGTCAGCGAGCCCAAGACGGTCACTATTACCGTCACCGGCACCAACGATGCGCCGGTGGTCGTCGCCGATACCCAGACCACCGGCGAGAACAGTGCTCTCAGCGGGCAGGTGCCGGCAG
>NZ_MSDP01000119.1:0-249 GCF_001937155.1 Salinicola sp. MH3R3-1
TCTTATTGGGCCTAAAGCGTCCGTAGCCGGCCGGGCAAGTCCGTTGGGAAATCTGTTCGCTTAACGAACAGGCGTCCAGCGGAAACTGCTCGGCTTGGGACCGAAAGACCTGAGGGGTACGTCCGGGGTAGGAGTGAAATCCTGTAATCCTGGACGGACCACCGATGGGGAAACCACCTCAGGAGGACGGATCCGACGGTGAGGGACGAAAGCTAGGGTCTCGAACCGGATTAGAAACCCCAGTAGTCC
>NZ_MSDP01000120.1:0-480 GCF_001937155.1 Salinicola sp. MH3R3-1
GCGGTGTAGCTGAAGGTCACGTCGCGGCTCTCACCCGTGGCCAGAGCGTCGAAGTCAGTGCCGGGGGCGAAGCTGTAGGAACCGTCTGCGCTGAACGTCAGGCTGCCGTTGCCAGCGCCGACATCCGTCGCCAGGTCATAACCGGCGATGGTGCCATCGACATCCGTCGCTGCCGGTACCTGACCGGTCAGCAGCGTGTTCTCTTCTGTCGTGGCCGCAGCCGCCTGAGCCACCGGCTCATCGTTGGTGCCGGTGACGGTGATGGTGACAGTCTTGGGTTCACTCACGCCGCCATCGTTATCGGTGGCGGTGTAGCTGAAGGTGACGTCGCGACTTTCGCCCGCGGCCAGACTGTCGAAGTCGGCACCCGGCGTGAAGCTGTAGCTGCCGTCGGCGTTGAAGCTGAGACTGCCGTTGCCCTGACCCACGCCGGTGTCGAGTGCGTAGCTGGCGATGGTGCCATCGACGTCACTTGCTGCT
>NZ_MSDP01000121.1:0-554 GCF_001937155.1 Salinicola sp. MH3R3-1
TGGCGGCGTCAGTGCACCCAAGACCGTCACCATCACCGTCACGGGCACCAACGACGTACCGGTCGCCTTCGCCGATACCCAGCCTACCGGCGAGAACAGCGTTCTCAGTGGGCAAGTGCCGGCAGCGACCGATGTCGATGGCACCATCGCCAGCTACGCGCTCGACACTGGCGTGGGCCAAGGCAATGGCGCGTTGAGCTTCAACGCCGACGGCAGCTACAGCTTCACGCCCGGCACCGACTTCGACGGCTTGGCTACCGGCGAGAGCCGCGACGTGACCTTCAGCTACACCGCTATCGATAACGATGGCGGCGTCAGTGCACCCAAGACCGTCACCATCACCGTCACGGGCACCAACGATGCGCCGGTCGCCGTCGCTGATACCCAAACCACCGGTGAGAACACCGCGCTAACCGGTCAAGTCCCGGCCGCGACCGATGTCGATGGCACCATCGCCAGCTACGCGCTCGACACTGGCGTGGGCCAAGGCAATGGCGCGTTGAGCTTCAACGCCGACGGCAGCTACAGCTTCACGCCCGGCACCGACTTCGACG
>NZ_MSDP01000122.1:0-401 GCF_001937155.1 Salinicola sp. MH3R3-1
AGCCGCGACATCACCTTCAGCTACACCGCCACCGATAACGACGGCGGCGTCAGTGCACCGAAGACGGTGACGATCACCGTGACCGGCACCAACGATGCGCCGGTCGCCGTCGCTGATACCCAAACCACCGGTGAGAACACCGCGCTGACTGGTCAGGTCCCGGCAGCGACCGATGTTGACGGTACGATAGCCAGCTACGCGCTAGACACTGGCGTGGGCCAAGGCAATGGCGCGTTGAGCTTCAGCGCCGACGGTAGCTACACCTTCACCCCCGGCACCGACTTCGACGCTTTGGCTGCCGACGAAAGTCGCGACGTCACCTTCAGCTACACCGCTATCGATAACGACGGCGGCGTCAGTGCACCGAAGACGGTGACGATCACTGTCACCGGCACAAATGA
>NZ_MSDP01000123.1:0-205 GCF_001937155.1 Salinicola sp. MH3R3-1
CAGCCAACTGCTCTACCAACTGAGCTAACGACCCAGAACGTACGACCGGCGGGGAGTGCCGAATCGGTGCCATGAAGGCGAGGAAGAGATCGATGGTGGGTCGTGTAGGATTCGAACCTACGACCAATTGGTTAAAAGCCAACTGCTCTACCAACTGAGCTAACGACCCATGCGCTTCTGATCAATGGCGCTTGCCATAAAAGCA
>NZ_MSDP01000124.1:0-657 GCF_001937155.1 Salinicola sp. MH3R3-1
CTTTTAACCAATTGGTCGTAGGTTCGAATCCTACACGACCCACCATCGATCTCTTCCTCGCCTTCATGGCACCGATTCGGCACTCCCCGCCGGTCGTACGTTCTGGGTCGTTAGCTCAGTTGGTAGAGCAGTTGGCTTTTAACCAATTGGTCGTAGGTTCGAATCCTACACGACCCACCATCTCGTTTTTTCCTGTCATTGCCGCCAAACCGATGCGCGTTTCCGTACGCCTGTGTTACTGATTGAGAATTCCCTCAGGAGACCTCTCATGGCGTCCCGTTCATTCCGGCCCGATTGTTCCAGTCCATCACGCCCATCTCGATCCGAACCGCCCCGGTCGGCCACTGATTACCGTCATGCCAACGAATCTGTCGGCAGCGTCGAGCAGATCTACGGGGGCCAGCTGGTCCCGGATCTGGCGGTCAGCACTTTCCGCAATATCGATCGACTGTTTCCTTCCCGGGTCATTGCGGCCGGAGGGCGCCCACGCCCGCTGCCGCCGATCTCGCAGAACCTCGAGGGTTGGGTGGCCACGGTGAACGGTGAGCCTTACGACCTTTACGACTACCTCGCGTTGAACAATGTCACCGGGCTTCTGGTCCTGCACCGGGGCAACGTCCTTTATGAGACCTATCAGCGGGGCAATGCGCCGGATAC